>CAYVMN010000007.1:0-43333 GCA_964452575.1 uncultured Desulfobacteraceae bacterium
ACTGCCGTTCTATGAAGTGATGCCATCCTTTACGTCCTTTGGAAAAAAGACCCTCGCGGTCCTCTGGGCTTCTTTCAAAAAGTGTTACAATTTTTTAAAGGGAAGAGGGAAGAATGAAAAACT
This sequence comes from uncultured Desulfobacteraceae bacterium, assembly GCA_964452575.1. Taxonomy (GTDB): domain Bacteria; phylum Desulfobacterota; class DSM-4660; order Desulfatiglandales; family Desulfatiglandaceae; genus CAYVMN01. The sequence goes on from CAYVMN010000007.1 coordinate 124, forward strand.
ATAAGATTGCCGTTCTTCCGGGAGATGGGATTGGTCCGGAAATTCTGGCTGAAGGCCTAAGAGTGATCCAGGCAGCTTTGGGGAGCAAGCGGTCTTCCTATACATTCCTGGAGTATCCCATTGGGTCAGAGCTTTATAAAAGGACGGGAGTGGCCTGCCCCCCTGAGACCGTTGCTGGGTGCCACAGCTCCGATGCCATTTATTTCGGGTGCGCAGGCCTACCCGATGTCCGAAAAGAAGACGGGAGCGAGGTTCAGTCAGGTTATAATTACCGGATAGACCTTGATCTTTACTCCAACATCCGTCCCATAAGACTCTACGCTGGGGTGGGCAGTCCATTAAAAGACAAAAGGCCAGGAGATATCGACTACATCATTCTTCGGGAAAATACCGAGGGATTGTACAGTTGGGGAAAAGGGGCCTTTCGAGTTCAAGACCAGGTGGCTATCAACCCTATGATTATCTCCCGAATGGGGACAGAGAGGATCGTCCGCAAGGCCTTCGACCTGACCAGAAAGAGAAAGGGGGCCCCTGCAGATGGCAGGCGAAGGGTCACCTGCGTTGACAAGGCCAATGTGCTGGAGGCAATGGCCTTTTTCCGAAAGGTGTTCGAAGAAGTTAGCAGGGAATACCCGGACATTGAGAAGGAATATGTGTATACCGACGCCATGACGGTATACATGCTGCAGCGGCCGGAACACTATGATGTGGTTGTAACAGAGAATATGTTTGGGGATATCCTCTCCGATCTGGGTTCAGGTACGGTGGGAGGGTTGGGCCTGGCCCCTTCTGCTGAATTGGGTGATCGTTATGGCCTGTTTCAGCCCATTCACGGCAGTGCTCCAGAGATTGCAGGCAGAGGCATTGCCAATCCTATTGCTGCCATCCTTTCAGGGGCCATGATGTTCCAGTGGTTGGGTGAAAGGCATGGGGACCCGGAGGCCTGCGCCACTGGGGAGAAGATTGATCGGGCTGTGGAGTATGTCCTGGCTGAAGGAAGGGTTAGGACCCCCGACCTTGGCGGGGGAAATACTACTCGCGAGGTGGGGGAGGCCGTTGCGGCCAGAGCTGGCCAGGAGAGAGACTAAGGAAGACTGAATTCGGTCAAAGGGAGCATAAGATGTGAAAGGGGGACGCCCCGTGTCCCACCGATCATTTGATCACGAAATCAAAATAGGTGTCCGGAAAGGGTCCTCTTCTCAATGTAAAATGCCACCACTCCTTGTCGTAATTCCTAAAACCATGTTTTTCCATCAAGGTCTTGAGCAATAATCTGTTGGCCCTCTGCTGTGGGCCTATCTTATTTGTGTCGGCCCATGATCGTTCGCTGAAGCAGTCGTAGCCTGTGCCCATGTCAATGCTGTTATCCCTGAATCTTTTATATCCACAAATCCATCTGGGGCATGTGAGGCAGGAGGGGCTGCGAGGGCAAAGTGGATCAGAGGAATCAAGACAAGGGCCTTCAAAGACGACTCGTGGGCCGAGTTCTGCATGGGGTCTCCGGTGGCATCTGATCTAGAGGAGGCAATCGGTACGACTTACCATCTCATCATACGGTGGCCCGCCTGCTTGGCGTACTCATCCTGAAGGAGGAAAAATCTCTTGGCGATAATCCTGGAGAGATTTCCCATTACGTAATATCCGATCTTATAGTTCTTCTCAAAGACCTCAATCAGGTCATTCCTCCGCACATCGAGGATCTTGCATTCATCCGAAGTGCAATACGCCGAAAGGGTATACCGGTAAGGGGGTACCATACTGGACCACCCGAAACACTGGCCCGGTTTGACGGTGGCAACAGTGGTTTCTGCCTCTGACTCCCGTAAGGGAAGATCGAAGCGAAGATCTACACTACCTTCCATTAAGATAGAAAGATGTTTTGCATCATCACCACCCCCGATTACCTGCCCCCCCCGGAACATCCTTACGTTCCGGTGATACTCCTTTTCCGTACATAGTGGTTCTATCATGGCGATCTCGTCATCATTCAGACCAGAGAAGATGCCCACGGTCTTCAAGAAGTCCAATCTTGACATAATCCCCCTCCTTTTCTAACTTCCTTGCAGCCCTTCTCTCGAGCCAGAGCTGCTTTTCCCGGCTCCATCAGCCTTTGAACGCCTGTCAGAGATCGCAGCGGAGGCACCGTCGTGCCTCACAAAGTGCAGAACGCTCTTCTAGTCCCAGTTCGACCTCATGGAAGTCGTGTATTCGATCCTTCACCGGGAGTTCGTTCATCTTGGGCCGGAGAAGCTTATCGTCCTCCTCTGTTAGTTCCAGTCTGTCTACCACCAGTTGTGGCTTCGGGTACCAGTATCCGTGATAGTCCTGTCCACGCAGGTAACAGGCTATGGAAACTGCTGCCTTGTGGCCGGCCGAAATTGCCTGAACCACGGTAGCGGGGCCCGTGACCGCATCGCCTCCCGAGAAAAACCCGGGGACATTGGTCTCCAAAGTTCGTTCATCTACCACAAGCGAATTCCACCGAGTGACCTCAAACTTATGCCCTTCGCCCAGGAATAATAGGTCAGGTTCCTGGCTAATGGCCGGAATGACCACATCACAGTCAATGACGAACTCAGCGCCTTCGATTGGTACAGGCCTGCGGCGACCACTGGCATCCGGCTCTCCCAGCTCGTTGGGGATGCACTCCATCCCGACCACCTTGCCGTTCTCTCCAAGGATCCGCACAGGTGCCGTTAGGAAATCTATGTGTATCCCTTCTTCAAGGGCTGCTTCAATCTCAGCGGGGTTCGCTGGCATCTGTTCCCTCTGGCGTCTGTAAACAATGTGGACCTCTTCTGCGCCCAGGCGAAGGGAGGTGCGCGCTGCATCTATGGCCGAGTTGCCGCCGCCTATGACACAGACCTTCCTCCCTGGGGCCTTTTTATCACCTAAGTTAATCTTTCTTAGGAAGGCTATGGCATCAGTACAACCTTCGAATTCCTGTTCCCCGGGGATCCTGAGTTTCAGACCCTTGTGTGCCCCAATGCCGAGAAAGAATGCCTTGTAACCTTGTATCCTCAACTCATCAAGGGTGATGTCTCTTCCAATGGTAACCCCCAGCCTGAGCTCAACCCCGAGCCGCTGGATTGCCTCGATCTCATCTGCCAGCACATCACGGGGCAACCGGTACTCCGGAATACCGACACGAAGCATACCGCCGGGGACCGGGAGCCTTTCAAAGATGGTGACAGGATATCCCTTCTGAACCAAATCGTACGCTACGGTGAGCCCGGCCGGGCCGGAACCGATAACAGCCACCTTGTCATTAGGAAAGAGCACTGCTGCCGACTCAATTTCCTTGAGCTTATGTCTCATCTTATCGGCTGCAAAACGCTTCAAGGCACAGATGCTGATCGGTTTGTCTATTTCACCCCGTTTGCATCTATTTTCGCATGGGTGTGGACAGACTCGTCCCAGTACCAATGGGAGCGGGTTCTGCCTGCGGATTATTTCCCAGGCCTTTTCAATATCCCCCTGCCCGATCAGGGCCACATAGGTCGAAACATCTTGACCGGTGGGACAGGTTGACTGGCAGGGAGGGGCACTGATCCGCTTGCAGACCCCCGTGGGGCATCGTTTTTCAAAGATGTGGGCCTCGTACTCATGCCGGAAATAGCGGAGGGTGCTCATTACCGGATTCGGAGCCGTCTGCCCCAGTCCGCACAGGGAGGACAACTGCAGGACCTTGCTCAAGTGCTGCAGCCTGTCAATATCCTCTGGTACCCCTTGCCCCTGAGTGATTCTTTCCAGAATCTGCAACAACTGCTGGGTTCCCTCGCGGCAGGGCGTGCATTTGCCGCACGATTCTTCTGTTGTAAATCCCAGGAAGAACTTGGCGATGTCCACCATGCAACTGGTCTCGTCCATCACCACCATACCACCTGAACCTACTATGGCTCCGGTCTTTGCAATGGACTCATAATCCACTGGTGTTTCGATCAGACTCTCGGGAACGCAGCCTCCGGAGGGACCACCGAGTTGGACTGCCTTGAGCCTCTTGCCCTCCGGGATGCCCCCTCCAATGTCATAGATTATGCTCCTGAGGGGCGTTCCCATGGGTACCTCAATGAGCCCGATGTTCTTGACGCGACCGCTCAGGGCAAAGACCTTTGTCCCCTTGCTGGTCTCAGTGCCAAGGCTGCTGAACCAGTGTGCACCTCGGTAGATGATCTGGGGAACATTGGCGAAGGTCTCAACGTTATTGAGTACCGAAGGTCTATCCCAGAGGCCTTTTTGGGCCGGAAAAGGAGGTCTAGGCCTCGGCATTCCCCGCTTGCCCTCGATGGAGCGCATCAGGGCGGTCTCTTCGCCACACACAAAGGCCCCGGCGCCATAATAGAGCTCTATGTCCATGTCAAAACCGGAGCCCAATATGTCCTCGCCCAGGAGTCCGTATCCATTGGCCTGGCCGATGGCTGTGTGGAGGCGCTGGATTGCCAGGGGGTATTCAGCCCGTACGTAGATATATCCCTTGTGGGCCCCAATGGCCTTTGCCCCGATGATCATGCCCTCCAGGACCGAGTGGGGATCACTCTCCAGAATGGACCTGTCCATGAAGGCGCCTGGGTCCCCCTCATCGGCATTGCAGAGGATGTATTTGGGGCTGCCCTCGGCAGCAGCACAAAACTGCCATTTCAGCCCTGTGGGGAAGCCTGCACCGCCGCGGCCCCTCAGGCCCGATGCCTTCATCTCCTCAACGATCTCGGCCGGGGTCATTTCCAGGAGGGCCTTTGCAGCACCCATGTAACCATCTCGGGCGATGTATTCGTCTATCTTGTCAGGATCGATAAGCCCCCGATTTTTCAAGGCCACAAGAATCTGGCGACTGAAAAAACCGATCTCCTTGATCTTGGGGATGAGTTCCTCTGCCTCAGGGCTCTGGAAGAGGTATTTTTCCACCACACGCCCTTTGAGGAGGTACTCCTCCACGAAGTACGGCACATCCTCCACTTTAAGCCTCTGGTAAAATACCCCATCCGGGTAGGCAATCATCAGGGGGCCTGCAGCGCAGAAGCCATTGCACCCGGTTGTGGCAACATATACCTCGCTTTGCAGTCCAGTCTTTTTAAGTTGATCAGCAAGCGCGTCCTTGAGATCCAGTGAACCGCTGGCCACGCAGCTCGTTCCAGCGCAGATCAGAAGGTGAACGCGGTATTTTTTTTCCATAGACTCGGCCTCAGTTCATTTATTGCACAATCTGTGGTGCGATAACCCTCTACCGTTGACCCTAGTACGTTGTCTCACTACCTATAGCGAGGGCATACTCGGCAACAGGTTTGCCTTTTATCACATGCTCATCGTAGATCAAGGCCGCCTTTTCAGGGTCCAGCTTGACGTATTTAACAGGGGCGGAATCCTTGACCTCCAGGGTAATCATGGGCTCGCGATTACAGAGCCCGGCACAACCGGAGGTAGTTAATATGATGTCGTCTGCACCACTTTCTTCAATCTTCTGAAGGAACATATTCATAACAGGACGCGCACCTGCAGCGATCCCGCATGTCCCCATGTGGACAGTGATTTTCACCCGGTGGGCACCGTCTCTGAGACTAACAGTGCCCTTCAGGGATTCCTTGATCTTCTTGAGATCCTCGACTCGAAGCTTGGCCATAACTCCCCTTCATCAGCGATAAAGCGTTTTAATCAGGTTCTTCCTTATTTCTCGAAGAGATTCCTTATAAGTTTCAGGACCGCCGGATCGTTTATTGTTGTGACACCATGGATCTCGGCCTTGATTGTCCGAGTATCCAGGGTGGTCTTTTCTCCGTCGAAATCGGCTTCATATAGAAAGTCCACCTCAGGATATCCGGCAATGAGCGAAACCATGGTCGAACCCATGTCCCCCATTGGTTTGCGGTCAATGTGGTTGGCCTGGAAGACCGCTCTGACCTCGGTTCCCTTCCCTCGTTCTGAGCGGACCCCAAGATGTCCCCCGGCCTCCCTGGTGGCCTGCTCAAGCATTGGCAGCCCCAGGCCCACACGACGGGTCGTCCTGGTGGTCACGAAGGGATCCCTCACATTTTCGAGCACTTCCGGCTCCATGCCGCGCCCATTGTCTCTGATGACAATCTCAAGTGAGTTATGCCTTGTGTCCTCCTTCACATATATCTCCACCAGCGTGGCGCCGGCATTCGTTGCGTTTTCCACAATGTCCAGTATGTGGAGCGAGAGGTCCTCCATGCCTAGCCAATCCAGTGATGGTGATTGATGGATCAAGGAAGATCGGTCTGGTCTTCGACTATCTTTCGACCCCACCTGCCCTCTAAAGCCAGCCTCAATTCATCAATGTCTAGCGGAGGCGTCACCTGAAGTTGCAGAGGGCTCACTCCGATTTCCTCAATGCTGTGGGCGTCCGAGGCGGTGGTCAATGGGACACAATCATACCCCTTGAATTGGCTGCGGGCCTTTTTCAGTGTCATGGCTTTCGAGACCTCAATGGCATCCAGGTGTAGGTCGACTGGGATGAATCCGAGCTGACCTATGATGCTGAAGCTCTCTCGCTCGATGTGGGCGGCTACTGCCAACCCGCCACGATCATGGATGGCCTCAATAACCTGTTCGACGCTCAGATCCGTTGCCCCGATCAGCATCCGCTTGTTAATGGCCTCCACCTCGTCCAAATCATTGGCCACGACCTGAATCCCGAAGATATCTTCATCGTTTTGCCCTGGCTGGAGCCTTTCATAAACAAGTTCTTGCATGGATAGGGCACTTTCAGTTTCAGGAAACAGGCCAACTATATGAACTTCCTCAGAAGTGGTCACCTCCATCCCAGGGATGATGTATATCCCGCTGTCCCGGGCCGCGGCCATCACAGCCCCTGCGTTTTCTGCACTGTTGTGGTCTGTGACGGCGATGACCGCTAGCCCCTTTTTGCAGGCCTCCTGGACGATCTTCCTGGGCGTCATATCCAGGGTAGCGCAGGGCGACAGGCAGGTGTGGACGTGAAGATCTGCTGTGACGGACCGTAATCGTTCCGATGCCTTTCCTGTCAAAAACGCCCCTTAAGCACAGATTTCCCTTCTGGGTCAAGTGCCTGAAATTCCCTGCTGGAATAGCCGTCCAACCAGCTCAAATGCGGGCAGCTTGCATACCATAATGGGGATCCCTTCGGCAGCCGCCTTTCGTGCCGTCCCTTCTTCAGGCTCCCTTCCATTAACCAGGATGATCCCGCTCAGGGACTTCATCACCGCTACGGCCACAATATTTTGGTGGATCTGCAGCGTGACCCACAGGTCCCCCTCCTGAGCGTTTGCCATGACATCACTCAGGAGATCACTGGCGTAACCCCGTGTCACCTCAACATCGAGGCCCTGACCCCCCGTCCTGACATCCAATTGCAGTATTTCAACAATCTCGGCCAACTTCATTGCTTAGACAGAAGCACCCCTGTAACTCTCTGCGATATTAACGATCTCCTTAGGATCCACCTGCCCGTAAGTAGTATCATCGATTACCATTACCGGAGCCAGGCCGCAGGCACCTATGCAACGAACCACCTCCAGTGAGTACTCCCTGTCTTCAGTTGTCTGGCCCACCTCTACCTTGAGGTGGCGGACGAGGGTCTCCAGCAGCTTTCCAGAACCCTTGACAAAACAGGCCGTCCCCAGGCAAACCCGAATGGTGTGCCTGCCCCTCGGGACCATGGTGAAGAAGGAGTAAAAGGTGACGACGCCAAAGACATCCGAGGCAGGGATACCTAATCCGTTCGCTATGTAATTCTGTACCTCCACAGGAAGGAAGCCAAGGATCTCCTGCACCTGCTGGAGGACCGGGATCAGACCACCTCTCTTGTGTCTGTAAGTGGCGAGGATTTCATCGATTTGGACCCTTGCGTCCAGCTTCTCCTCTTCTTCGAGCAACGCGAGGAACTTCTCATTCACCTCTTTCGGGCTGCTGGGCGGAACCTGTGTGCCCAGTCCGCCTGAGCGCGGTAGCGATTCCAGGAGACCCCCACAATGTTCCAGTAGGGTACGATGATGATAATTAAAAGACGTCCACCCGGGACGGCGGAGATAAGAACGTTTGTCCCTCAGGCCTGAAAGCCCCAACGAGGCCGGATCAGACAGGGGCCTTTGAATACCGCCACTTTCAATACTGCTATAGGTGATGCCCCTGAGTTGAGGAACCAGGCGGGTGATCTCATTCTCCCAGATCTCCTGGCTGGTGAATGCCTCCCATCTCTGGCCCAATCGGTTGGCCAATTGGGTAAAAATCCATATCTCCGGCCTGGCCTCACCCGGTGCCGGCACGGCCTTTCTCATGCGACTGACCCTGCGTTCACAATTGGTATAGGTTCCGTCTTCTTCCGACCAGGCGGCCGCAGGCAGGACCACATCGGCATGCTGCACGGTTTCGTTGTTCAGGATGTCCTGGACCACCAAAAAATCTACGGATTCTAATGCCTTGGTGATATTGGGCATGGCGGGTCTGGCAATGGCCAGATTTTCCCCCACGCAATAGAGGAAACGGATTTGTTGCTCATTATCCTCAACGAGCCCAGCGATGTTTCGCACCATCTCGCCGAACCTGAGACCGGGTTTGTCGTTTAGTCTGCAGCCCCAGGCATCTTCGAAGGGTCTGCGGGCTGCCTCCACGTCAACCATGGCAAAACCAGGGAGGAAGCCGGGCAACATCCCCATGTCGCAGGCCCCCTGAGAGTTATTCAGGTCCCCCATATAGTTTACGCCGCCGCATTCTCTGTCCAGGCTCCCCAGGACCTCTTGAAGTCTGACAAAGGTCCTGGCAAAAGATGCCACCCTGGAGCCGTAAATCAACATGACAGGATCTTGGGTATCCAGTATCTCGACCGCGGCCATGAGGCCATCGGCTGAAAGGCCGGTGCTTTCAGTCACCTGATCCAGGGAGAAGCTTTCTGCGGTCTCTCGAATGTCATCCGCGCACTCCCTGCCGCGTTCGATCAGTTGTTTGATAATACCGTTAACAAAGACCGACTCGGTGCCCTCCCTCAAGATGAGGTTAAGATCGGCAAAGGTCCCAATCTTGGTAGGGCGCGAGTCTACCACTATCAGCTGACAGCCGCCATTTGCGGCCCTCTTGATAAAAGTACCTGCCACAGGATTCTCTTCAGTAACGTCGCTGCCGATCATGATTATGCGTTTGGCCTTTTCAAATTCAGCGACGGGTCGATTCAGTCCGCCAGCAGCAAATGGTGAGGACAGATTATTGGTCCCAATGACAGAACGAAAAAGCTTTTGCATCGTGTAAAGGGCCTCATTGGTGGACTTGGCCGAGCATATGCCGGCGATCGCCTCCGGCCCGTGCATCTCCAATGTCTCCTTTATCTTTTCTGCTATGAGATCAAGAGCCTCCCCCCACGAGGCACCCCTCAACTCCCCATTTTTCCGTATCATCGGCCGGGTCAAACGGTCCGGGCTCTGAACAAAATCGTACCCGAAACGCCCCTTGATGCACAATCGGCCCTGATTAGGTTGGGCATCCACGACCCCCGTCACCTTCATGATCATATCGTTCTTTATGTGCAGATCAAGCTGGCAGCCGACACTACAGAAGAAGCAGGTGGTGCGCACGTGACGCGCCTCCCATGGCCTGATCTTGTATCGGCTTTTCCTCTCAATCAGCGCCGCTACAGGGCATGCCTGGATGCATTCACCGCAAAACACACAGTCGGACCGGGCCAGGGTGTCGTTGCCAATTGCCACGATCTTGGCCTCTGCACCACGGAAGCCGTGCGATATGGCATTGTTAACCTGGATAGAATTACAGGCCTCAACGCACCTGCCGCACATGATGCAGCGGGAAGAGTCGCGAACGATGAGCGGACTCGCCGTCTCCATGGTATGATCGGTCTTGACCCTGACCAAGCCGCTGGTGTCAACCTGGTACCTATAGGCATATGCCTGGAGCCTGCAGGCACTATGGGCCGGGCACAAGTCAGTCCTCTGGTCGTAGAGCTCAACATGCTGCTGAAACCTCGTCCACTCCCCGGAATACTCGGTGGCAACTGCGCAGTTATGGTTCCCGGACTGCAAGAGCAAGGCCAAAATGGTCCGCCTTGCATCCAACACGGTAGGGGAGTTGGTGTGTACGACCATGTTGCGTGAGGCCGGCGTGGCACAGGCAGGTGAAAGGGCGCGACCACCTTTGATCTCCACCACACAGACACGGCAGGCCCCCGTGGGTCGTGCCCCTTTGATATTGCACAGGGTGGGGATGAAAATACCGTTGCGCCTTGCTACTTCGAGGATGGTTTCCTCGGGGGTGAACTCTAATTTGCTACCGTCTATGGTAATTAAATTTTCAGACATCTTCCCTCTGGAACCAGTCTCTACAGGTGTTTAAATGTTACTCTCAAACATCTCCGCTTTCTCATAACAGATCAGCCCGCACCTGAGACACCTCTCGGCCTCCCGCCTGGCAGCGGGTTCATCCAGCCCGGGGAATTCTTTTGGGAAAATCCACGCGCTCTTGGTGTTCCCCCTTACATCTGTGACCGCTGGACGCTCTCTCACCGACGGGGTTACACTATGAAGTTCGACTACATCCAGGATATCCTTAGTCTCGCAGACAAGGTCATGGATAGGAGTAACCACATTGTCTGTGAAGTGCATATGTATGGCGCGGGCAAGCCGCCTTCCGGACAGAATCGATTTAACCACAGCCGAAGAGTCGCTGATACGTCCGGGTTCGGGGGGGCGGAGGATACCCCCGGCCCTGGCCTTGGAAAAGGTACGGAAGGTCTCGACGGTCTGCCACCTGACCTTCTCCCCTTCAGAGCCAGGTTTTCCAGCGGCATGGACAAAGACCAGCTCCGGGAGACGCCCTGCCGACAGGATCATAGAGTCTGCGTAGATCACATCCCTTATGGGTTCAAGGTCTTCACCGGGGCTGTGATCTTCCAGGGCCACCCTGTCCATGCGATCTCCTATGCCGCCAATTGCCGCAATTGATGTAAAGGCCCGGACTTCAATTCCCTCCCGGGCCAGGGTCTTGGTCTCATGGAAGTCCGTGGGAAGTAAGGAAAGGGGCTGATCAAAAACGAGGGTCACCTTCTTGGAGCCCCTATCGAGGCATTTCCGGGCAATCTCCAGGGCCTTTGTGCCGGCATTGGCAATGACGACATGCCTCCCTACGTGGGTCGTTTCTCCCTGGGCAAGTGCCGCAAGAAAATCCAGCATAATGAATATCCCAGGGACCGCGGCATCGTATCTTTCCAGGGCAGGCTGCAAGATCTTTCGGCTGTCAAAGCCCCCGGCGGTCAGTACGACCGCGTCATATCCATCCTTCAGCAGGCCGTGCACGTCGAAATCGCGGCCCATCACCACATTAGTCTGGGCCTCGACCCCCATCTCAAGGATGCCCTTTATGTCGTGGTTAAGCACGTGCCTTGGGAGACGATCCTCTGCAATGACGTAGCGCAATATTCCGCCAAGTTCCGGCTTGGCCTCAAAGATGACCGGCCGATAACCAAGCCGCGCAAGGTAATAGCTGGCCGTAAGTCCCTCGGAGCCTCCCCCTATCAACGCGATCTTCAGATTATTGTCAGGTGCCTTGTAGGGATCCACGTGCCTGCCTGTGCCCATCTCATAGTCTGCCACAAACCGCTTCAAAGGATTGATGGCCACCCCCTCGTCCACCAGGTTGCGGCGACAGTTGAATTCGCAAGGGGCAGGGCATATGTAACCGCAGATCAAGGGAAGGGGGCACCTCTCCTTGATGATACGAAGGGCCTCTTCATACCTTCCATGACGAATCTCGCGGATAAAGCCGGGGATGTTGATTCCGGTGGGGCAGGCCCTCTGGCACGGCGCCGTGCACTCTGAGGTGACGTATTCGCTGATGATACGTTTCGTTTGGGAGGTAAGGGCCACTATGTGTTTGGGGCAGGCCTTAACACAGGCCCCGCATCCCACACACCGGTCATGGTTTACCACGGGCAAACTATCATCGCCGATGCTCAGGGCCCCAAACTGGCAGGCCTTAACGCATGATCCCATGCCAATGCATCCGATAGGACAGCGTTTGCTCCCACCGTAAAGCATCACTGCGGCATGGCAATTATAGGCGCCGTTATATGAAAAAATCGGGTCGGCCTTGCCCACGCCGTACGAGCAACTGGTCCATGAAAACTCGGGCTCCCTTTCCTCGACCTCTTGACCCATGATTTCACCCACGGCCTGCGCGACCTCAAATCCTCCCACCACGCAGACATTAGGTGGAGCAAGACCCGCGGCGATCGCCTCAGCGGCAGATGCACAACCGGCGTTGCCGCACCCCCCGCAATTGGCCCCTGGCAAGGCATCTGTGATGGTCAGGACCTTGGGATCTTCCCAGACGTAAAAGGCCCGGGAGGCGATTGCCAGCAAGATACTCGCCACCAGTCCCAGGATCAGCAAAAACAGAGCGGCTTCTATCATAGATACTAATTTCCTAATTCCTGTTAATTATGTATTAATGCCTTTAGGGAGCTGTCCACACCCACAAAGCCGAAGAAGGCCAATGACATAAGACCCGCCATGATAAGCCCGATGGCGGTTCCCCTTATGGCCCTTGGAACGTCGGATACCTCTAATCTTTCCCTGATGCCCGCAAGCAAGATCAGGGCAAGGGTAAAACCCGAGGCTGAGGCGAAAGAAAAGATGACCGCCTCAACAAAATTAAATTCCCGGCGAATGCAAATGATGGCCACGCCCAAGACCGCGCAGTTGGTCGTTATGAGGGGGAGAAAGATGCCAAGGGCCACATAAAGGGGAGGGGCGAATTTCTTCAAGAACATCTCAACAAACTGAACCAGGGCAGCAATTACCAGGATAAAGGCGATGGTCTGAAGATACCCCAGATTCAGCGGGACAAGCACGGCATACTGCACCACATATGTGAAGGCAGAGGCGATGGTCAAGACAAAGATGACTGCCACTCCCATGCCAACGGCCGTATCCATCCTCTTGGAGGTCCCCAGGAACGGGCAATTACCCAGGTACTCCGCCAGCAAGATGTTCTTGATAAGCACTGCGCTGATGATAAGGACAAGGTATTCCATCTTTACCTCTCCCCTTTTGGTACGAAAATCATAGACCGGCCTATCACTACCGGGACTTGGAAATCGAGTTCATCACAGCCAGCAAGATTCCCAGACTGAGAAAGGCCCCTGGGGCCTCCACCATAAAGGTGAACGGCCGGAACGACGACCACATGACGGATGCACCGAAAAAGGTCCCATGGCCGAGGATCTCACGGATGGCCCCGAGCACGGTCAGTGACAGGGTATAGCCCACTCCGGTGCCTAGTCCGTCCAGGGCGGAGGCAACAATGCCGTTGCGTGATGCAAAGGCCTCTGCACGGCCAAGGATGATGCAATTCACCACTATCAAAGGAATAAAGATCCCTAGGCTCTCATATATCCTGTAGAAGTAGGCCTGGCTCGCCAGTTCGACCATTATCGTAAAGGTTGCAATGATCACGATGAAGCCTGCAATGCGGACCTTTCTCGGGATTATGTTTCGCAAAGAAGAGACAAGGATATTGGAACAGGTCAGCACAAAGATGACACCGATTCCCATGCCAAGGCCTGTCTCTGCCGACTTGGTAACTGCAAGCGTAGCACATATGCCCAAAACCAGACGAAAGGGTGGGATCTCTTTCCAAAGCCCCCTGGTGAATACCTTGAGTAATTTCATATGGCCATATCCGTTCTGCTTTGACGTTAAGGAAAATTAGAACTCCAGACCCTCAGGGACTCAGGGGGCGAGGCCTCTTTTTTTGATCTCCGGATACATTTGCAGGCTCTTGCCTATTGCCTCGTAGACGCCGTTGCTTGAATAGGTGGCGCCCGAAACGGCGTCCACCTTCTCTCCAATCCCTTTGGGTGAGGTATCCTTTATATTTACGGAAAGTCCGTTGAAACGCTGGGTGAATGGGTCCTCGGTGACCCTGGATCCAACCCCAGGGGTCTCCTTGTGTGAGACAATTTGAATCCCTGTGATCTTGTTCTGGTGGGTGTCAAATCCGACCATAACCTTGATGGGCCCACCGAATCCTTTCCCAGCGGTCTCAAAGGCAAGGGCCCACGGTTTTCCCTTCTTCTTGCCAACAAAGAGGAGGACCTCTTTCCCGTTGATCTTGATCTTCTTCCGATCTGCGATGAGGTCATTCTCCGATCTCGCTAGTACCCTTTTCACCTTTGGACCCTGGACATTCATAAGTATCTGATTTTCGATGCGTTTAGCGGTCATATCTCGAAAACCCGAAAGCGCGACACCACATACGGTGCAAATGACGGTAAGGACCACAATCATCTGCGTAACTTCTCTCATTACCTCGACCTCTCTTCAGGAACTACGCTTGTGGTTGGGGGCGAAATGGGTCTAATGGCCGGAGGAGGTTCCGGTCTAGCCCTCAATTTGTCCAACAGCGGTGCAAACAGGCTCATCAGCAGGCACGCAAAAACCACTCCGTCAGGATATACACTCCATACCCTCAAGATTATCGTCATGGCCCCGCAGCCAAAGCCGAAGGTCACCATCCCCCAGCGATTCACAGGTGAGCTGGCATTATCAGTGCTGAGGAAAAAGGCCCCGATCATCACATTGCCTGCCAGGATATGAAAGAGCGGGTTTGCATAGACTGCCCTATTTCCTATCCAAAAGATCCCCGATATAATGACAACCCCCAGCAGGAAGGACAAGGGGATTTCCCATCGGATCATCCCACGGGCAGCCAGATAAAGACCCCCTGCAAGCAGGCATATAATAGCGGAGGCCCCGATTCCTCCTGCCTGCTTGCCCAGAAAAAGGTCTACCAGGTGAAAATGGGCCAGGCCGGTAGCCCCTTCAGCCTTCAGGACTGCAAGGGGGTATTGCAGGATGAATCCGGTGTTATAATTAAGCAGGGTCAGATCAAAATCCAGATACCCTGCCCAGGCCTTGGTTACACGGATAATCGCCCAACCTACCAGGGCCGGGTTGAGGGGGTTTGCTCCCAGGCCCCCGAAACACTGCTTTCCGACCATAATGCCTGCAAAGTTCGCCACCACGATAACATATAAGGGGACACCGGCAGGGAGGATGAGGGCCAGCAAGAGTCCGCTGACTGCAGCGCTTCCATCGGCAATGGTTATCGGTTTGCGAAGAAGACTCTGAATTGCCGCCTCCGCTACCATGGCCGATGCAATGGAGGCGGCTATCACCCTCAAGGCATCAAACCCATAGTGGTAGACCCCCAAAACCATGGCTGGCACCAATGCCAGGAGGAAATTGTATGACCCTCCAGCGATCCTTGCTCCGCAGTGCCAATGGGGGGAGGGGGAAACTGTCAGGTCCAGTGTTTTCATTGTTCAGGATTTTCCTCCTGCCTGCCTGAGCCCTTGGCATAGGCAGACCTATTCTTCAAGGGAATCTTTCCTATCCGGGGCAGTTTCAAATAGACTGATCGCATGGCGCGAGGGTCCTTCAGAATCGAATGAGGCCGCCCTCTCAGCGGTGAAAAGTCTTTCCCCTTCTGTCCTTATGGTGTGCTTGGCATGGGAGATAAACTGCACCAGTGGCCTGCGGGCCGGACATACGTAAGCGCACAAACCACACTCGATGCAGGTTTCTGCCCCCAAGACCCTGCACTTATCGTAAATCCCGTATTCAGAAAACCTCCCCAGAAGATTGACCTCCAGGTCCACTGGGCACACCCTGTTGCACCGCCCACAGTTGGTACACTGGATGTTCTGGAAGAAGAAGACCTCAGAGGGGTCCTGGACATGGATGGACTCGGTTGTTGCGGTCACGGGCTGCCCATCAGAGAAGCAGGTGTAACCGCGCATGCATCCGTTCAGGATCAGCTTTCCCTTAGGCCTCAGTTCCACGCATGCCTTCTTCAGGATATCCGAAACAGGAGTGCCGATCCGGACCCTGAAATTCCGGAATTCACCGTCTTGGCCGTTCGAAAATGTCACTGTCTTTTCGAGCATTGGCCTCCCTCTTCGAAGACAGTCCAACATAGAAAGCGCGTGTTCAAGGCTCACCACCACCGTATTCCCGGCATAACCAGTGTCATACGCCTTTATCAAGAGGCCAGCCCCAAATCTCTTGGCCAGCATCTCTGGAAACCCATTGGGGTAGACAGGGGGCACCATGGCCACAGAGGCAGGACCAGCCGAGAGCCCCCTGGCAATGTCTGCCAGGTTATCCGGTACAGCCAATATACTCCTGGATGTCTCAGTAATCCGGGCAAGGAGTTCCACGGCCGGCCCCACTTGGTCTATGTTGTCCCGAAACATCTGTTGGTTGACTATACTCAGGGGATCCAGGTCGAGGGCACTGATAATCATGGCATCTATCGAAGGCCATACCCTGGGATCGCGGATAATGGAGCTTAATTGAATAAAGCCCGCCCGATTGACCGCCGAGCGCAACAATTCAGGCCTGGTCTCGTAAGGGTCCCTGAAGGGGGTAATCGAGGAGTCGAATGATTCCCTTGTATCTGTCCTTATACCAATGGCCAGATATCTCCTGGCTTCAACCCCTCGAAACAGGCTAATGTCCTCTACATGACCAGTCACAGTGGAAACAAACGGTCCTCTTCCGTCGCGTGCCAGATCTTCGCCTGTTTCGACCCTCTTTCCTATGCGTGCGGTGGTATCCGAAGGGGTCCGGCCGTGCCATAAGAGGGTAACTTTCTCAGGCACTGGAAGCAATTCGGGCGGTGCTGAGGCATCCCTGTACAACAACCTTGGTGGAAGAATCCCGAAAAAAGATCTCAGGTCCATTTGTTGGTATAATACCCTGGTGCAGGGTTCCTTTCATCTCTTATTCTTTATGACACAGGCTGCAATCTCTCCCGTCATGGCAACGGGCGCAATTCATACCGATGTATCGCACATGATTATCGTCTTTAGCTTCAGGGATCTTGTCTGCCAGTCTGTAGTGGCAGGCGCGGCAGTTTTTCTCCATTGACATTGCTTTCATGGCCTCTCCTCCCTTGAATTCGTGGTGGCAGGCCAGACAGGGCTCCCCCACATCTTCGCCCATGTGAACCTTGTGGTTGAAGATCACTAAGCCACCGTCCGTATCGAACTTGACCGTATCGGGTGGAGGCACCATCGTGCGACCCGACTTCCTATAGGCAAAACCCTGGCGAATGTGGCAGGAATCACATTGCACCTTTATCTTCTTGGACTTGTGGCATTCGACGCAGTTAGCACCTATGAACCGCTTGTGAGTGGGATCATCGCTCGTAAGGTCCCTTGCCTCACCGTAATAGTGGCAGACTCGGCAGTTCATTTCGGTGGCACCTGTAGCAGAGGCTTCGTCAAAATCATGATGGCAATCCTTGCAATTGACAAAGGCGGCATGGTACGCGTGGTCAAAAATTACATCACCACCGGCCGAATCAAACCAGACCTTTTTGGGAGGAGACGATGTGCCCGATGAGGAAAAACCTAAGGCCGCTAGAGCGACGCAAACGGCCAAAAGCACAATGCTGAAGATCTTTTCATTTCTGTTAAACATCATGTCTCTCTAAGGCACAGATCACCGCCACACTCTGGAACAAAGACCCAAAGTAAAAAAGACCCCCGTAGGGATCAATTGGTCAAACAACGAAATTGGGCTAAATAGCAGCAAGTTCTCGGGGTGTCAAGTCCCTTTCCAGAAAAAAATATTCTGATACCTTTTTTCCATTTAAACGAAGTCTTGGCCAATGCCTTCTACACTGTGGCACAGTTCAGTTTTTCCGGCCTTTCCCCACAAGAATACATGCCTCGAGTGAAGCCCTTCGGTCGACCACGTCCTCCGCAAAGGTTCGGCAGTCAGGAGACCCGCACAGGCCGCACTCCTTGCGCGGCAGAGAGCGCAATACCTCTTCCACACGATTCAGCCTTTCGATGCGCTCGGAGACGGAATGTTGCGGTGCCATATCCTGCAGGGGAGAACGGTCCTTCTGGGTAAAAAACCACCCTGACCTATAGAGCTTTATGACATACTTGTACTTGATCCTCTTTTCCACTCCAAACATCAAGACCAGCTTGCGGAGGAGCTCCTTTGCCAGATATTTGTCGGCCACTGTAAATGGTCCGCCCAGACATCCTTCGGTGCACATGCGGCATTCAATATAGTCCAGCTCCCTCAAGAGCCCCATCTCTATCTTTTCCAGGTAGCGGATCGTTTCGTCGAGTCCGGATACTGCCAGGCAATTCCCCTTCACTCCGGCGATCTCCCCCCCTGACATGCCCCAGCCGAGTCCTATTCCGCTGGAGTGGTGGAGTACCCTGTCATCATCCAGCTCCTGGAGATGTCTTTTGATCGAGTCATAGACGATGTTTATCCCAACGGCCTTATCTCTTACGGGATGCCCCCTGGAGGAAGACCTCTTTACAAAGTCCATCATAGCGGAGCAGGGGGTGATGTGTAACACCTTGATATCTTCAGGCCTGCACCCGTATTTCACTGACATCCGTTTCTTCGCTTCCCTTGCTACAATTTCACGGGGAGTTGCCAGAGGTGGAACGTGTTTGAAGAGGGAAGGGAACCGGTATGAGATGAGCCTGACGACCACAGGACAGGCTGGGGATATGAGGGGAAAATATGACTCCTTTTTTCTTCGGCTTTCGCGGATATATAGTTCAATGGCAAAATTGCACATTTCGCTGGTGTACGACTGGTCATGGACATAGCCGAATCCCATACTCCTTATGCCCAAGAGGATATCGTTCGGGAGATAATCCTCACCAAACTGGGAATAGAGTACGGTAGATGGACTCACAATCACATCCGAATTTACAGGAAAGTCCTCCCCCTCCGAACTGATGGCCTTAACAGCTCCTTTTGGGCAGGTGCGGATGCATTGCCCACAATCAATACAGACGCCCTGCACCCGTGCCACTTGGCCGTTTTTCACACGGATTGCCCTGGTCGGGCATGACTTCATGCAAAGAACGCACCCGTTACAGATCTTCTCGTCGATCTGAACGTAAGCGGTTGCGCAAGCATTTTGAAGCGGCTCTGACATCAGTTTTCCCTCACATGAATGGCTATCTTCAGACAGACCCCTTTCCCCTTTTGAGACTGAATTTCGAACAGATCGGCGTTTCTCTTGATATTCGGAAGCCCCATTCCGGCCCCGAACCCCATCTCCCTATGTTCCAGACTCGCCGTCGAGTATCCTTCCTGAAGGGCCAGCTCAATGTCTTCTATGCCCGGGCCTCCGTCTTTTACATCCAGGTTGATATGTCCAGGGTCAACGGTCAAAATCATCTTCCCGTCTCCCCCGTGCATAACCACGTTCATCTCCGATTCATATGCACAGATAGAGGCACGCCTGATATATACCGCATCAAAGCCCACGGCCTTTAATATCCTTTGTACATCAATGGAAACCTCGCCTGCGCGGGAAAAGTCGCGGGCCTTTATGTCAAAATTTGTCTGGAGCAAAGTCACGTCAGACGCCAACCCCAGAAAGACACCCCAACACCCATCTCTTGGTGCGAATCATGTCTAAGTACAAACCCTTGACTCGGATTAGACCGTCTGGAGCAGGATTACTGCCGGGGGGCCTTTTCCTCAACACCCCTTAGCCCCTTGCTGAATAACCTACCACACGCAGAGAACATGGTGAAGGGAGTGGATAGTAAGGGCAAACCGTGCTCATGCGCTTGGCTTATCATCTCCTGAGATGGCCGCTTTCCCCTAACGAAGACCACAGCGACTACGCCGGCAACAACAGAGGTTCGGATGGCCTGAAGGTTGCAGAGACCTGTCAACAGCACGGCACCGTTTGTGGGTCCAGTAAGCATATCGCTCATCAGATCGCTTGCGGTCCCAGCCCTAACAAGGAGATCGAGTTTGTCACTGCCTACTATCACTTCGGCTCGCAACACATCCCTGATATCAGCCAGATTCATTTGACTGCTTTCTCTCTCTATTAGGGCTTCTCTTCCGGTCATTCAGAGCGATCATATGTATCCTGAGCCGGTTACATCCAACTGGTAATGGATCTTAATCAACCTGCTTGAGACGAGAATGGCAATCTGCTTCATAAAGTGAAAGCCTGCCTTGTAGTCCTTTTCCAGGATGTCGTTCATCTGTTCCACCGGAAGAGAGCAGACCTCAGAATCCTCTATGGCCTTGGCTGCGGAGGTAAAGCGGCCAGTGATCATAGAAGAAAGGGCAAAGGCCTCACACGGCATCACCGTATGGACAGGTACGATCTGAGTCCTCTTGGTAGTCATGATGTCTACCCGTCCTTTCATAAGGATCGCAAGATTCTCAGCAGGGTCGTCAATATTAAATAGCATTTCATTGGCCTTGTACTTCAAGGGTATCCCTACGGAAGCTATCTCCTCTATCAATTCATCGGGAAAGACCTTAAAAAGCTTGCATTTTTTGATGACTTCTGTTGGTACCATTTTTTCCCTCTTTCTATCCTGTCTTTTTTAGGAAATCCCTTGTCTTCGCCTCGTATGTCGGCCTCAGACAGTAGATGCCACAATTTAGGCACCTCTTTGATGCCCTGATAGCCTGCGATTCATCCAGGCCCAGGTTTACCTCATGCCAGTTCTTTCTCCGATCCCCTACGGGCAGGCGAGGCATTGTTTCTCTCCTGGATTTGGGGACCTTTTCTAACTCATCTCTGTCTACCAAATCAAGGGCCTTTGCCCTGAGATCAGGGAGAGGTTCAAGGATAAGGGATTCGCAGCCTTCATCTGACTTCAAGAGCCGGTCAATGGAGTTGGCAGCCCTCCTGCCCCCGGCGATTGCCTGAACCGCTATATTGGGGCCTGTCGTGATCTCTCCTGAGGCGAATATATGGGGGACATTTGTCTGCATGGTCTCTCCGTTCACCGCTATGGTACCCCTGGGGGTAAGTTCAAGTCTTGCCAATTCCGGAGTAGTCTCTAGAAATCCCACATCTGTCCCCTGTCCTATGGTGACGAGCACGGTATCAGCCTCAATCCGCATGATCTGTGATTCGTCATATACCGGGTTAAACCGGCCGGTTTCATCAAACACTGCAATACACCGCTTGAATTCGACTCCGCTGACATGCCCTCCTTCCCCCAAGATCCGCTTCGGTCCCCAACTATTGTTTAGTATTACGCCCTCAGTAAGGGCATCCGCGATTTCGTGCTGCCAGGCCGGCATGCTGAAGCGGTCTTCGAGGCATATCATATGGACCTCTTCCACACCGCCCATGCGCAGGGCAGACAGGGCCACGTCTATTGCCACGTTCCCGCCCCCTATGACAACCACCCTCCGGCCAATCTTAAGATCCCTGCCGAGGGCAATATCCCTCAGGAAATCTATGCCTGTCAAAACCCCCTCCAGGTCCTCCCCTTCCACCCCGGTCCACAGTCCCCTTGGCGTTCCGGTGGCGATGAAAAAGGCCTCAAATCCCTCTGCCAGGAGCGATTCATAGGTCACGTCACGACCGAGCTGGGTGTTGACCCTTACCTCGATGCCCACGGAGAGCATTCCCTCAATCTCCCAGTCCAGGATCTCCTTTGGCAATCGGTATTCCGGGATGCCATACTGGAGTGCACCGCCCAGTTTCGGAAGGGCCTCCAGTATGGTCGGAGAGTGTCCCAATCTTCGGAGGTAGTAGGCGCAGGTAAGGCCTGCCGGCCCACCCCCTATGATGGCCACCTTGTGGCCTGTGTCAGGATGGATGAAGACCGGAAGATGCTGGCCCTTCTTATACTCCAGGTCTGCCACAAATCGCTTGAGGTTATTGATGTTTACCGGTTCATCCACGTCCCCTCTACGACAGACGTCCTCACATGGGGCAGGACACACGCGGCCAATGGTAAGCGGCATGGGGTTGTGCTGTTTTATGACCCTCAGGGCATCCTCATAGCGCCCCTCTGCGATAAAACCAAGATAACGCGGGACCTCTATCTGTGTTGGGCATGTGGCCTGACATGGGGCCGCGCATGCATCGAGCTGATTCCAGTGGAGGACCTTTCCGCTTTCTGAGACCACCCGCATCACATGCTTGGGACAGACCCGCTCGCAGACGGCGCAGCCCGTGCACCGGCCGTAGTCAATCTGCGGCAGATTCCTTTCACTCATGGTAATTGCGTCGAAGGGGCAGTTACGATAACATGTCCCGAAGCCAAGGCATGAATATTCGCAATTGCTGTATCCTCCGCCAATCATGAACGCCGCCCGGCAGTCCTGAACCCCCTGGTATTGAAAAAGCATCGGGTCGTAGACCCTGCCGCCGCGGCAGTTACGTTCCGCGAATTCAATCTCCCGGTATTCAACCGGAATTCCCATGATTCCTGCCACTTTTTCGGCGCTTTCAGCCCCCCCCACCACACAGACGTTAGCAGAGGCCTTACCGGTCACGACAGCTGTGGCCGCTGCAGCACAGCCAGGAAAACCGCAACCTCCGCAATTGGCGCCTGCCAGGGAATCCTCAACCATCTCCACCCGGGGGTCTACATAAACGTAAAAGACCCTCGAGGCTATGCACAGGCCTAATGCCGCTGTAAAACCCAAGGCCCCGAGAATCAAGGCTGCCAGTATCATGAGGCGTGATCCTCCATAGTCAATTAGCCAACCATGCCTGCAAACCCGAAGAAGGCCAAAGACAGCAGCCCGGCTGTTACCAGGCCAATCGCGGTTCCTTTCATGAAATCGGGAATGCTTGATACCTCCAATTGCTCCCGAATACCGGTGAAAAGGACAAGGGCAAATCCATACCCCACTGCTGAGGCGAACGAAAAGACCGCTGTCTGGATGAAGTCGAATCCTTCAAGGATATTTATGAGAGCGACCCCCAGGACCGCACAATTTGTGGTAATCAGAGGCAGAAAGATCCCCAGGGCCTTATAAAGGGGCGGGAAGGCCTTCTGAAGGAACATCTCCACCAGCTGAACGAGGGCCGCGATGACCAAGATGAAAAAGATGGTCTGGAGATATTGGAGCCGGAATGGGACCAGGACAAAGGTCTGAACCACCCATGTGATAACACCCGCCAGCGTCATGACGAATATGACTGCCATTGCCATACCCGTGGCAGTATCCATCTTCCTGGATACACCCAAAAAAGGGCAATTTCCCAGGAACCTGGCAAGCAGTATGTTCTTCACCAGGATAGCGCCAATAATCAGCAGCATATAGTCAGAAAATGTCCAGGCCTCATGCATGGATTCCCCTCCTCCGGGCCTATACCCGCCCCCTGCTGATGATATTCATGACTCCCAGGAAGATGCCCAGGCAGACAAAGGCCCCCGGCGGTTTGACAAGGAAGGCAAAAGGGGCGAAATCAGGACCAAAAACGGGGTGCCCGAAAAGGGTCCCGTTTCCGAGGATCTCTCTGATGGCCCCCAATACGGTCAACGAAATGGTGTACCCGAGTCCGATACCCAGGCCATCCGCAACGGAATTGAGAATGGGCCTCTTTGAGGCAAAGGCCTCGGCCCTTCCCAGTATGATGCAATTCACCACAATCAGCGGTATGAATATGCCCAGCAATATGTATAGCGGATAGAAATAGGCCTGCATGAGCAGTTCGGCCATCACCACAAAACTGGCAGCAATCAAGATATAGGAGGCAATTCTCACCTTTTTTGGGATAATGTTTCTCAGGCAGGATACCAAGGCGTTAGAACAGGTGAGGACAAAGGTCGTGGCAAGCCCCATCCCCAGACCGCCGTCTGCTCCAGTAGTGACGGCAAGCGTAGGGCAAAGCCCCAGGACGATCCGGAACGGGGCGATGTCCTTCCAGAGCCCTTTCGTGAAATCCTTCAAGATGGACATGGTATCTTACCTCTTTTACGTGTGTGTAGACCCCCATGTTAAAGTGAGAGCACCCAGTTTTTCCTTCGGACACCCCAGCCTGTGGCTTCCGGTTCGTAGACAGCGCCCCAGGTCCTTGAAGAATGCT
Source organism: uncultured Desulfobacteraceae bacterium (assembly GCA_964452575.1). Lineage (GTDB taxonomy): Bacteria > Desulfobacterota > DSM-4660 > Desulfatiglandales > Desulfatiglandaceae > CAYVMN01. Next base: position 23,983 of record CAYVMN010000007.1, read on the forward strand.
CTCATACAGGCCTGGGGACCATGAAATACTAGCCTATCTGCTATCACAGGCGCCCTTGATCCTGTCTTTGCTCCGCGAGAAGAGCTCGAGGCCTTTTTTGACCGCTTCCACCACTCCCTGAGACGTAACAGATGCACCGCTTATGGCATTGATCTTGCCGCCCTTGTCTGAAAGGCCGACATCCTCTGGCCTAAGTCCTGCGAACTGCTCGTAAAATGCCGGCTCAACGGATCGTGCGCCGAGACCCGGAGTCTCCGAATGGGAGATGACCCTCTCCCCGGTCAAGCGGCCGGTCTTAAGATCAATTCCCATGATAATTCCAATGGGGCCACCAAAACCATGGCCCGTGACCTCAAAGGCAACCGCAAAGCATTTCCCGTCCTTCTTTGCAGGAAAGATCGATTTTCGAATAACAGTGCCGTCCCTTTTCTCCAGCTCCACGTCTTTCTTGTAATCCTTTATAGGATCATTATCATAACCCGATAGGACTGACAGTACTGCAGGGCCCTTTACGAATTTGAGTTTTTGATAGGCGATGGGCTCCCTGGTTACCTCCTCCAGAAATGCCAGGCTACCTCCTGAAGCGATGGCGATCGCTGTCAGGACGACTATCATCCTAATCATTTCTCGCATGGCCCTAATACTTCCCGTAAGGTCTTGGTTTGATCTTGTTCAATAGTGGGGTGCTGGTATTCGCAAGGAGTATTGCAAAGGTCACCCCATCAGGGTACTTCCCCCAGGTCCTGATTATCACGATAAGGAGACCGCAAATCACCCCGTAGGCCACTTTTGACCATCGAGTGACCGGTGAGGTGACAGGGTCTGTGGCAATAAAGAAGGCACCAAGAATTGTGGAGCCTGAGAGAATATGAAAAAGGGGGTTGATATAGGCCCCCCTGTCCCAGAGCCAGAGGATACCGGCAAAACAGAACACAGCCCCGAGAAAACCAACGGGAATCTGCCACCGGATGACTCGTCTTATAAGGATGTATAATCCACCAACCAGGAGGGCGATGCCGCAGACGGTTCCTATCCCCCCTGCCTGGTTTCCCAGAAAGAGATCCAGATATCGAAAGCCGTAGTCATGAAAGGCCTCGATTCCGTCCAATTTATAAACGGCCAGCGGTGGGTCGGGGATCTGCCCACCAAAGGGTTCTACCCATGAAGCGATTCTATCCGGCCATGACAACCTCAGGACCAGCCAGCCGACCAGCATATCGTTAAATGGATTATTTCCGAGCCCTCCGAAGATCTGTTTGCCCAACACGATCGCTGTGGCCGAGCCTATGATAACAACCCACCAGGGCGTGGTTGAGGGAAGCAAAAAGGAAAGGAGAAGACCGCTCAGGGCAGCGCTTCCGTCGCCAACGGTGATATCCCTTTTGAGGAATCTCTGCATGCCGGCCTCGGCCAGCATCGCCGTTATTACCGAGAGGAGCATTATCCTTAGGGCGCCCAGACGAAAATAGTAAACTGCAGCAATAATAGCGGGAGCAAGGGCGAGGACCTTGTTGTACATTATGGTGGCTATATTCTTTCTGCCCAGAATATGGGGGGGGAATGATACGTATAGGCGGTACCTAGTAAGTTCCATGTCCTTTTTCCTTAAGGGATAGTTCCATCTTTCCGTAATTGATGAACTGCACAAGAGGGCGCCTTGCGGGGCAGACATAGGCACATAGCCCACAATCGACACAGGTAAAGAGGTCAAACCGGGAAGCCGCTTCCTCAAATTTCCCAAATTCACAGAATCTGCCCAAGAAATTGGGCATCAGGCCCACGGGGCACACATCGACACACTCGCCGCAATTGATACATGCCCGGTACTTTTCCTTTATGACCTGCTCCTTGGTCTGCACCCAGACCCAACGGGTGTCCTTGAGAACCGGTCTGTCAAGAGAGAATTGTGCCATTCCGTCCAAGGGATTGCCGAGGCTAACCTTACCTGGATCCCCTTCGAAGCCCCCACAGAAATCCACGAGGTCCTTGAGCGGGGCGCCGATCCGGACCTTCAAATGCTTGGGGACCTTTATTCCTGACCCGGATACGGTCACATATCTTTCGATCAGGGGTTTGCCCAGTTCGATCGCCTCGAAGGTATGAATGATCGTATCAACGTTGCTAAATACGACACCCATGTCAATGGCCTTTCCTCCGGGGCAGGGAATCTCTTTATTGAAGAGCGCCTTGAAGAGCAGGTGAGGGTGGCCCAGCGGGTAATAGACCTTGAGTCTGATTACCTCTAAGGCGGCATCAAGGCCGGCCTGTTGGATAGCCTGGATCACATCCTCGTGTTCTTCGCTGATGACCAGATGGATCTTTTCGGGCCTTAACATCCTTTTGACCCACCTTGCTCCCTCAAGGATATCGGGTGCCTTCTCTACCAGGAGCCGGCGGGCAATTGAGCCTACAAGGCCATGTCCTATCCCGTTAATTACGAAATGCCGGACAGCCTTCAGCTCGGTCCCGGCACTTTCGGAATCTGGGAGTATCTCGAACGGAATGGCCTTTACTCCTGAGTCCCTCATGACCACCATCATGTCGGCTGGCGCTGCCTCCACAGGGTTCTTTAAAGGGCGCAGGTCCGTCTTCCATGCCTCCTGGCCGTCTGATTCAATAAAGATGCTGAGGGTATTTCCGCCTTCAGCATATCGGTAATCGGTAATGTCGGTCACCCTGCCGGATACCGGAGAATGGATAGGCGTCATCCGGTTATTGGGATCCTCACCGATTTTTTCTCCTTTGAACACCATTTCTCCCCTCTCTACGAGGGGCCTGCAAAAAACGCCGGGGCGGTCAGAGAGTGGAAGGATGATGTTTCTTGGCGGGGGCACTTCCTCGATGGGAATTTGCGGGGGAGGCAGCTCCATCTTGAACCGGAGACCCCCATACATCCGAATAGTATTCATAAGCAAACCCGATGGGCAGATGCTAAGTCAGTCAAGGTACCACGATGTGTCATGTTCACGGTCCTATAGCAAAACAAGAGGAGGTTTGGAAGAAAAAAATGATATTTGTTTGAAAAATTGTAAGTCTGGAGGAAACAATCTGCCTAGGGAAGTGGAAGGTCACACCGGGGAGGGCTTCTGGTTTTTTCTTGAACTCCTTCTCGGATTTATCGATAATATTTGATCGTTGATCCCAGATGCGAGAGATCTCCCCGGTCGCATAGGGGGGACATAGCCAAAATTGATATTGAACCCAACCTGCTTCTAAGTGACTTATGGTTATCACTACGAGGGAAGGACAGTCATTCGACACGGAAAGAGACCTTGAGGCAGCTGAGCGCCACGTCCTCCAAAAGCTGTTCCTTTGGGAGTCCATGGCTTCCAGCCTCGGGCAGTTCAGAGAGAAGAGAGATGAGGCACTGCTTAAGGGATGGAATAACTCCGGGCCTGTTAATGAAGGTCATGCCCTCAAGACCATCATAAGGGACTTGGAGGCAAAGGTGTGCATTCGCCTCGGGATAACGCCTTGAGGGCCATTACCCCTGAGTTAATAGAGATAACTCGTTAATTGAAAATGAGGAAAGACAATTGAGAAGTCCTTCTCTCAAATCCGAGCCTGAAAGGATCAGCGAACACATTCAGGTGATTCGAGGAGAACAGGCTGAGAAGCCTCTCAATGTGGCCATTATTGGCGGTGGAAAGGCCTGCCTCAACCTGCTAAAGGTACTGGGTGAGGATCGCCTCTCGAGGCTCAACATGAATATATTGGCGGTATTCGACGTAAATCCGAATGCCCCTGGCTACATGTATGCAAGGGAGTCGGGGATCTTTGCGACCACTAGTCTCCAGGAGCTTCGGACCCTTAAGGGTCTTAATCTGATAATTGAGCTTACAGGATCTGCTGAGGCAAGGCGGGAGATCTTCAGGTTAAAACCTGGAGGGACCTCGGTAATAGACCATGTGGCAGCAAGGCTCCTTTGGGACCTTATTCAGATAGAGTCAGAGAAGGCAGAGCTCGTGAGGGAGCGGAAGAGGTACGAGGAGCGGAGGAAAAAGGAGACCCAGGTGATATTGGATTCCCTTCCCTATAGGATCATGATGATTGACATGGGCATGAAGGTGGAGCGGGTCAATGAGACTTTCCTCAGGGAGTTTCGTCGCACCTCCGAAGAGACCATAGGAAAGAGGTGCTATGAAGTCAGATACGGTCTGGATAAGCCCTGTAAAGAGAGTGGGGAGGTCTGTTTTCTTGAGGATCGGCTGGAGGAGATTAAGGAAAAAGGGGTCCTGAGCACCATTAAGGAGTATGTCTCGGAGAATGGGGATATCCGTTACGACGTGATTACCATTTCACCAATTCTTGGCCACGACGGCGAAGTTGCTTATCTGCTGGAGGCCTCAAGGGATGTCAGCGATAGGATCACGCTGGAACGTGAGGTAGAAAAATCCAATACCTTCTTTCAGAATGTGATCGAGAGCACGGTAGATGGAATAGTCGTTGTGGATACAAAGGGCAAGGTGCTTATATTCAATGAAGGGATGGAAAGACTCACAGGATGTCCCGCCAAGGAGATCGTGGAGAGTGGGCACCTGAGTAGTTTTTACAACATTGATGTGGCCAAAGAGAATATGAGAAAGATGCGGAGTAATGAATACGGGCCTAAAGGCAAATTAAACCCCACGAGCATGACCGTTACTACAAAGGAAGGTGAAGAGATACCGGTTACCCTATCGGCCTCCATAATAGAGATTGATGGAAAGGAGATAGGTAGCGTTGGGGTGTTTACGGACATGAGAGAGGTCCTCAAGATGAGGAAGGACCTGGAAGATGCCCACATCCAGTTGGTCCAGTCCGAAAAGGTGGCCTCTATTGGCAGGATGGCTGCCGGGGTGGCGCACGAGATAAACAATCCCCTGTCAGGGATCATGATTTATGCTGAGATGCTTAAAGAGAACCTCAAGGATAACCCAGAACTGATGAAGGATGCCCAGGAAATCATTACCCAGACCCTGCGTTGCAAGAGGATCGTCTCGGAACTACTGGAATTCAGCCGACAGTCCATGGGAAAGGCATCCTCCTTTAGCCTGGGAGAACTGATCACCAAGTGTTTGAATCTCTTGATCAATCAAGCGCTCTTCCAGGACATTGAGGTCAATCTGGATATAGAGCCGGAATTACCCGAGATGGTGGGCGACGTGGGCCAGCTGCAGCAGGTCTTTACCAACCTTTTTATTAACGCAGCAGACGCCATGGGAGGTAAAGGTAGGCTGACTATCACCGCAAGTTATGACCCTGACAGACAAAGGTTTATCGTCAAAGTTGCTGACACGGGCCCGGGAATACCCGAGGAGTTGAGGGATGAGATCTTTGACATATTCTTTACCACCAAACCCGTCGGAAAGGGGACCGGGCTGGGCCTGGCTATCTCCCAGAACATCATAAACCTCCATGGCGGCAGCCTGAGATTTGAATGCCCCCCCGAGGGAGGTACAGTCTTTATTATCGAGCTTCCCTTTGAGGCACGTGAATTCTCTGTTGAAGGACCGGTTTTTGTAGGGCTGGATGAGTGATGGACGAGGCAATTAAGATCCTGGTTGTGGACGACGAAAAGGTCGTAAGGGATGGATGCAGTCGCGTATTGACTGGCAAAGGATACGGGGTGTTGACCGCAGGAAACGGTCAGGAGGGCATGGATATCTTGGCCAGAGAGATAGTTGATATCATTCTCCTCGATCTAAAGATGCCCGTGATGAGCGGGGAGGAGATGCTGGAGAAGACCCGGGAGATGTATCCGGACGTGCCCGTACTCATCATTACAGGTCACGGAACGATAGATACGGCCGTGGAATGCATGAAAAAGGGTGCATACGACTTCATTACCAAGCCATTCCAGATCGAGCAGTTCCTGATAACCATCAAGAGGGCCGAGGAGAACAGGAGACTGGCCCAAAGGGCAAAGCAGTTTGAAGAGGAAAACATACGAAATCTCTACGACCTGGGCCTAGAGAAGAGCCGGTTGAGGACTATCATCAACTGTATGGCCAATGGGGTAATGGTGACAAACCGGAATCTGGAAGTGGTCTTGCATAACCCTGCCTTCATGAGGGTCTTGGAGGTATCGAAAGAGATAGAAGGCCCCACCCCTATCTCAAGGATTATTACCAGCGAGGCCCTCGTGACCACCCTCAGGCAGATCCAATCGGGTGAGTCACCCAAGGACCAATTTATATCCCAGGAGATAAGGGCCGGAAAGAATACGCTCAGGGCCATTTCCGTGCCTGCCTTGGGGCCGGATGACGGCGTGGTAGGCACTGTGACTGTCCTAGAAAATATCACCCCGTTCAAGCAACTTGATGAGATGAAATCAGACTTCGTAAATATGGTTGCCCATGAGCTTCGTAGCCCCCTCGTCTCAGTCCGGCAGGCAAACAGCGTCCTATTGGAGGGCCTGGCAGGGCCGCTACAGGAAAAGCAGAGAGATTTCCTGGTCAGGTGCTCCAAGAAAATAGACCAGCTCCTGGAACTGATCAATGACCTCCTGGACATAGCAAGGATCGAGGCAGGGAAGCATGTTCAACGTCAGGTGCCCATAGATGTGGGAGCGGTCATCAAGGAGGTCATGGCCCTGATGGAACCCAGGGCAAAGGAGGAGGGTCTGACTCTCAAATATTCCTTCGGGAACCTGCAGCTGGTACAGGTAGACCCCAGGGGTATTCAGGAGATCTTCAACAACCTGGTAACCAATGCTATCAATTACTCCCCTGGTGGGGGCGAGGTCGTTGTCTCGGCCAAAGGCCTGGGCGAATATATGGAAATAAAGGTTCAGGATACCGGCGTGGGGATTCCGCCGGAGGAACTTCCCAAGATTTTTGACAAGTTCTATCGGGTGAAGCACCCGAAGACCCGCCAGGTCATGGGGACCGGACTGGGCCTTGCCATCGTGAAAGGTATCGTGGAGGCCCATCAAGGGACGATCGATGTGGAGAGCATCCCCGATAAGGGGACCACTTTCAGGATCCTGCTGCCGATCATCAAGGAGAACGAAAAAGATCTTCGGCCATGAGGTCGTGCCGGAAAACCGTAAATGGACCAGCACTCAATTTAAGATATTCTTGGTTCGGATTCAGGATCAAAATATGCGGTTGACAAGAAAAGGCTTTTTTGATTAAAGGTCTTGACCTCTCGCCGCGGGCCCGCTCTATAGACCCCTTTTTTACCATCATTCCGGAGGTTAGTGTGATGCCGCTACTGGAGAAAATCAAGGCTGGAAAGTTCGTTGTCTTGGGGGAATTTGAACCGCCGAAAGGCACCGATTTCTCGGGGCTCCTTAAGAATGCCAACAGTGCCAGGGGTCGGGTGGACGCCTTCCTCGTGCCTGAAATGGCCAACGCCGTGCTCAAGGCCAGCTCCCTAGGTGGATGCGCCTTCCTTCAAAGACAGGGCATAGAGACGGTCTTTCAGGTATGCTGCAGGGACAGAAACCGTTTGGCCCTTCAGGCCGACATATTGGCAGCCGGTGCACTTGGGATTCCAAACATTATGGCCGTGTCCGGTGAAGACATAAGATACGGTGATCATCCGCAGGCCAGGACCGTGAACGACCTGGATCTGATAGAGCTCCTTGAAACCATTCACAGGCTCCAGAAGGGCAAAGACCTTGCGGGGATAGAACTGAGGGGACGGCCACAGTTCTCAATAGGTTGTACCGTAGACACGGGCGCCACCGGGGGTGTCTTGGAACTGGAGCTCGGCGGGCTCAAGAAAAAGGTCGAGCTGGGTATTGACTACATCATTACCAACCCCATATTTGACATCCGCCGTCTGGAGCAATTCTTGAAGCGGGTGGATACGGCAATGGTTGCGGTGATTCCCACGGTGCTCCTCCTGAAATCTGCGGGTATGGCAAGGTATATTGATCGGAATATCAAAGGGATTTCTATCCCTCCGGAAATGATAAGGGGTATCCAAAAGGCATCGAACAAACCCAAGGAATGCATCAATATTGCAGGGGAAATTATACGCCACATCAAAGAGATGGGTATGGCCGGAGTCTTGATCTCCACAGTGGGATGGGAAGACAGGCTTCCTCATGTCTTGGATGCGGCCAAAACTTAGGACATAAGGGGAATCTGTGATGACCGACAAAGGGATATCGGGTTCGGTATTGGTGGTGGGCGGGGGCATAGCAGGGATGCAGTGCGCCCTGGACTTGGCAGACTCCGGATACTTTGTCTACCTGCTGGAGAAGTCATCTTCTGTCGGCGGGGTCATGTCCCGGCTGGACAAGACATTTCCCACCAATGACTGCGCCATGTGAATCCTCTCTCCCAAGCTGGTCGAGGTCGGCCGGCATCTTAACATAGAGCTGATCACCCTTTCTGAGGTTACGGGCATAAGGGGCGAAAAGGGCAATTTTGAGGTGGAGGTCCTGAGGCACCCCAGGTATGTAGATCTTGAAAGGTGCATTGCATGCGGGACCTGCGCCGAGAAATGCCCAAAAAAGGTGGATGACCCATACAACGAGGACCTCATTAAACGGAAGGCCATCTATGTCCAGTACCCCCAGGCCGTTCCCCTCAAATATGCCATCGACAAGGATGCGTGCATCTACTTCAAAAAGGGGAAATGCCGGGCCTGCGAGAAATTCTGTCCCACAGGGGCCGTTGACTTTGAGGATAAGGAAGAAATCATAACCCTGAATGTGGGTTCCGTGATCCTCTCTGCGGGCTTTGCCCCCTTTGATCCTTCGCGCTATGAGACCTATCACTACACCCAGTACCCGAATGTGGTAACGAGTCCTGAGTTTGAGCGCATCCTGAGCGCCACAGGGCCTTACCTCGGACGTCTAAAGAGGCCCTCAGATGAGAAGGAGCCCCAAAAGATCGCATGGCTCCAGTGCGTGGGCTCCCGTGATCTGAACCGGTGCGACAACAGCTACTGTTCCGCGGTCTGCTGCATGTATGCGGTGAAAGAGGCCGTTGTGGCAAAGGATCACAGTGAGGGGGAGCTGGATACCGCCATATTTTTCATGGACATGAGGACCTTTGGCAAGGACTATGAGATATATTACAACAAGGCAAAGGAGGACTACGGCGTACGGTTTGTGCGTTCAAGGGTACATACGGTCGACCCAGTGCCAGGAAGCGACGACCTCTTGATCCAGTATTCTGATGAGACTGGAACCGTCCACCAGGAGCGGTTTGATATGGTGGTCCTCTCTGTGGGGCTTGATGCCGATCCTGAGACCGTGGAGCTGGCCCGGCGCCTTGGGGTATCGCTCAATTCACACTCCTTTGTCTCTACAGGCCCCTTTACCCCTGTGGAGACATCTGTCCCAGGGATTTACGCATCCGGCGCCCTTACAGGCCCAAAGGATATCCCCTTTTCTGTGACTGAGGCCAGCGCCTCGGCCTGTGCAGCGGGCATCGATCTGGCTGAGGCCCGTGGAACCCAGACCAGGACGAGGACTGTCCCGGAGGAATTGGATGTCACCGGTGAAGATCCCAGGATCGGCGTATTCGTCTGTAACTGCGGGACAAACATCGGCGGCGTAGTGGACGTACCCGCCGTTGCCGAGTATGCCTCTTCCCTCCCCTATGTTGTTTATGTGGACCAGAATCTCTTTACCTGCGCCCAGGATACACAGGACAAGATGAAGGAGGTGGTAAAGGAGAACAGGCTGAACAGGGTGGTTGTGGCCGCCTGCTCGCCAAGGACCCACGAGCCCCTCTTTCAGGAGACCATGCAGGCCTGTGGTCTCAACCGCTACCTCTTTGAGATGGCCAACATACGAAATCAGAACTCCTGGGTCCACGGCAATGACCCCGAGACTGCCACTAATAAGGCAAAGGACCTTGTAAGGATGGCAGCGGCCAGGGCCGCCCTCCTCAAGCCCCTCCGGGCAAAGACGATTTCCATAAACAAACGAGCCCTTGTTGTTGGAGGCGGCATTTCAGGGATGAGTGCAGCACTGGGTCTGGCAGACCAGGGATTTGAGGTGGTAATCGTGGAGAAGGAACCCCGGCTGGGAGGCCTTTCAAGGGACCTGATTCACACCATCGAGGGGGCCAATATCCAGGAGTGCCTCCTGGAGCTGGTGGATCGGGTGACTCGCCACGAACGGGTCCAGGTCCTTACGGAATCCCTCATAGTGGGCTTCAGCGGATTCAAGGGAAATTTTACTACCGAGGTCCTGGTCGGCCCTGGGATGTATGAGAGGAAGATCGATCACGGCGTGGTTATCCTGGCAACAGGGGCAAATGAATACCGGCCAAAGGAGTTCATGTACGGCACAGACGATAGGGTAGTGACCCAGATTGAACTGGGAAAACGATTGGATCTGAAAGGGGCCTCGGATCTCAATGACGTGGTCATGATCCAGTGTGTAGGCTCCAGAAACGAGGAGTACCCCAACTGCTCCCGCGTCTGCTGCCAGAATGCCATCAAGAATGCCCTGCTTCTAAAGGAGCTCAACCCTGATGCCAATGTCTATGTCCTTTACAGGGACATACGCACATACGGGTTCATGGAGGATTACTATCGGGAGGCCAGGGAACAGGGGGTCCTCTTTTTTAGATATCGGGCCGAGGAGCCGCCCCGGGTTGAGGCCTCAGAAGAGGCCCTTGTGATAAGCTTCAAGGATCACGTCCTTCAGAGGGAGATCAAGATATCTGCGGACCTCCTTGCCCTTAGTGCCGGTATGCGACCGGCGGATACGGAGGAACTTGCCTCTATCCTGAAACTGGCACGGAGCCAGGATGGGTACTTCATGGAGGCCCACGTCAAGCTCAGGCCTGTGGATATGGCCAGTGAGGGCATCTTTGTGTGCGGCACCGCCCACGGCCCGAAACTGATCACCGAGTCCATCTCACAGGCCATGGCCGCGGCCTCGCGGGCAGCCACATTTCTCTCCCAGGCAGAGATTACCCTCTCGGTGGTGACTGCCAAGGTCGATCAGGAACGATGCGCATCCTGCCTCATATGTGTCCGTTCCTGCCCCTATGAGGTCCCCCGTATCAACAAGGACGGGGTAAGCGAAATCGACCCCGCCCTCTGCCATGGCTGCGGTATCTGTGCGGCCGAGTGCCCGGCCAGGGTCATTGAGCTCAACTGGTACGAGGATGACCAGCTCATGAGCAAGGTGGATGCCTTGCTGGAAGGAGTCCTATGATGAAAGGATTTGAACCGATCATAATCGCATTCTGCTGCCAGTTCTGAGGCTATACTGCTGCGGACCTGGCAGGTTCTATGCGTCTCCAATATCCGGGTAATGTCAGGATCATACTTGTCCCGTGCACGGGCAAGGTGGATGTCATCCATCTTCTCAGGGCCTTTGAGAAAGGGGCCGACGGCGTCTATGTGGCGGGCTGTATGGAAGGGGATTGCCATTTCAACAGCGGCAACCTCAGGGCCAGGAAACGGGTTGAACAGGCCCAGAAGATCCTCGATAGCATTGGAATAGGGGGAGAGAGGGTAAAGATGTATAATCTTTCATCCAGCGAGGCCCCCCTATTTGCCAGGATCGCCCGTGAAATGACGGAGAAGATAAAGGAGATGGGACCCAATCCCATCAAGTCGGCCAAGGAGAGAAAGGCTGCTTGAGGCGAAGAGAGAAATGGCTAATTATGATGAGTGGCTGAATCGGGTTTGACTGCTGAGACGAGTCCAGGAACAGGGGGTGACTTTCATGATTGTGGCGAAGAGGAAGCCTATTGATGAGATCATTGAAGAGGTCAAGGGTTTCGATAAGATCCTGGTAGCGGGGTGCAACGAGTGCGTCACCGTGTGTGAGGCAGGGGGGAAAAAGGAGGTGGCGGTCCTTTCCTCTGCCCTTCGCATGTACTTTATGAACCAGGGAAGAGATGTGAAGATTGACGAGATCACCCTTGAGCGTCAGTGCGACCATGAATACCTTGAGGAGATAAGGAATACCATTGATCAGTACGGTGCGGTCCTTTCCTTGGCCTGCGGTGTAGGCGTTCAGTTTATGGCCGAAAAATACATGCGGATGCCCGTATTGCCGGGTGTTGACACCTGTTTCATGGGTGTAACAGAAGAGAGGGGGGTATGGACGGAACGCTGTCAAGGCTGTGGACAGTGCATCCTGGCCAGGACAGGTGGGATCTGCCCCGTCTCCCGATGCGCCAAACGACTCTTCAACGGGCCATGCGGGGGCTCTACAAAGGGGAGCTGTGAGATCGATAAGGATCTCGCCTGCGGTTGGCAACTAATCATTGACCGTCTCAAGGAGTTGGGTCGCCTCGATGACTATGAGAAGCTCACACCCACTAAAGACTGGTCTACCGAACGGGCCGGTGGACCCAGAAAAGTTATCAGGGAGGATGTGCAGCTATGAAGACAAAGACCCCAAGCAGACTGGAAAAGATCCTTGCGGCAGGACATCTGGCAGTGACATCAGAGTGCGGACCTCCCAGGGGAAGCGATGCTGAGACCATCACCAAGAAGGCCGAGATGATAAGGAATCATGTGGATGCCATCAACATCACCGATAATCAGACCTCGGTGACACGCCTTTGCAGCCTGGCCTCTTGCATCCACCTGAAACTGATGGGTATTGAACCCACGCTCCAGATGGTTACAAGGGACAGGAACCGAATTGCCTTGCAAAGCGATATCCTGGGCGCCGCCTCCTTTGATATCCACAATATACTATGCCTCTCAGGGGACCATCAGAAGTTCGGCGACTGTCCAACAGGACAGAATGTCTTTGATCTGGATTCCATGCAATTGATTCAGACCGTGAGACTTATGCGGGACGAGGGCAAGTTCTTGGGCGGGGAAGAGATCAAGAGGCCCCCCAGGATGTTTATTGGGGCCGCTGCCAATCCCTTTGCAGATCCATTTGAGATACGGGTGCCGCGCCTTGCCAAGAAGGTTGCGGCAGGTGTAGAATTCATCCAGACCCAGTGCATCTACAACCTGGACAAATTCGAGCTTTGGATGAAACTCGCCCGTGACCGGGGGCTACATGAAAAGGTTTACATCCTGGCAGGAGTTACCCCCTTCAAGAATGTCGGGATGGCCAAGTACATGAAAAACCGTGTCCCTGGGATGGACGTGCCCGACGAGGTGGTAAAGAGGATGTCAGGAGTCCCCAAAGAAAAACAGGCCGAAGAAGGCATCAACATATGCGTGGAGACTATCCAGCGATTGAAGGAATGCGAGGGGGTCAGGGGCTTTCATATTATGGCAATTGAATGGGAAGAAAAGGTCCCGGAGATCGTGGAGAGGAGCGGTCTCTATCCCCGACCGGTTATTGAGGATTGAAAAACACCACGAGAAATGCTCACAAGGAGGGCTGGCATGGAGAAAAAATATATTCTGGTAGTAGACGATGATCCGGATCTGGTCGAGACCGTGGCCATGATGTTAGAGAGCAAGGGATGCGAGGTGGGGCGTGCCTATGACGGCATTGAGGGGGAGCAATCCATAAAGGAACGTCGGCCGGATCTTGTTATCCTTGACATCATGATGCCGCGAAAGGACGGCTATGTCCTGTGTGCCGAATTAAAGGCGGACGATAAAACCAGGGATATCCCTGTTGTACTTCTTACGGCCGTGGGCGAGGCGGTCCCTACCACCAGTTACACCCATGCGGACGGAATGGCCACAGAGGCCGATGATTATATTGCCAAGCCGATCGACACAGAAGGTCTATGGGGGGTGGTGAAGGCACTGCTATAATGACCTGCCCTGGTGCAGCTTAAGCGTTATCCCCTATCTGAGCGCCTCATGATACCTTCAATAAGACTTGGCGGCTTTAAGCTCCTGCAAGAGGTCGTCTGGCTTTCAGTGGCCCTGCCAGAAAGAGAGAGGAGTTTTCCGACAGAGCTGACTGGCCTCCTGGCGGAAGAGAAGACAAACCTCCCGTTTCTTACATGCGGAAATGAGGACTGGGAGTGGGGGTTAAACATCGTTATTGACTCCCATGATGCCGAAAAGACCGCAAGGCTCATTGAAGATAGGTTCCACAAGGCCTTCTCCAGCAGTTCAGCCGGGGTCATCCTGTCCATCTTCCCCCACCATCGGAGGCCCGAGACACTTGGGGCACTGCTCGATGCCTTTGGCAAAGACGGGGTCGACCCGGTAGGCATAGCCAATTCCCAGTCATCCATATCCGTGATCCTGCGCGATGATGTCATTAACAAGGCAACCAGCGCCCTTTTCGGGCCATTCAGCTTCAGCGCCTACAGAAGCCCTGCCGACTGGAGGCTTGCCCAGAAAGGCAAGGAAGAGCTCTACAAAGAGGTAGTCGCCTCCTATCAGGAGAAGAGGCCAAAGGTCTATGGCCTTGAGTGGGAGGGAGGGCAAGACCTCCTGCAGATCAGGATGAATAAAGACAACCTGAGGGCCGTTGGAGATGTCTTTAGGAGGCTTTCCCAGCTGGATTTCCATCTGAGCTTTCTGATCACGAGTCCCTCAAAGGAGGAAGGGGAGACGAACCTATTCTTCTCTGTCCCCAGATCGGATAGCTCCGGGCTTTCAGAAATCCTCGGGAAGATGCCCGAAGGCTCTATGACGGCCAGGGCATCGTCAGTGGCCTGTTTTTCAATGAATGGCCCGCATTTTGGTGATCGTTACGGTATTGCGAACGAACTCCTTGCTTCCCTTGACAGGTCCCGGGTTCACGTCTTGGGTCTGAGCTGCTCCATCGCCTCCATCTCAGGGGTCGTTCCGGCCGATCAGATCCATTCGGCCATCCAGGCCATCCAGGGATGCTTCGAGGTCCCTTCGGTCATCGACAAGACCCGGCCTCAATAGGACTCAAGGGCCTGGAGTTAGAATACGAGCTGATAGCGACTTGCAGCTCCCCTTCCAAGCGATTGCAAGAATCCTTTCCCCGTCAGCGTCTTTAATGCGTACTGAACGGTGCGGCGGGCAAGCCCTGTCTCCTTCACAATATCGGCGACTTTCAGCCGTTTCTCCGGACGGGATTTAAAACAATTTAGCACTGCAAGTGCGGATGTAGAAAGCCTCTGTAGGAGCTCGTAACGGTTTCTGTAAAAAGCGATATCATCTATAGAAGACTCGAAGATCTTGGAGAAGAACCAGGCCAACGGCTCGAGCTTATACCTTGCGGGGTCATGGTCAAATCTTCCGCCAGAGCATCGGTGGAGAACCGTATAGTAGAGGGACCTATTCTGTTCTATGTGCCGGTCTATGGCCAGGTAAGGCGTAATGCCCGACAGATACCGGTCCTCTGAATGTAGCAGGGACAAGATAAAAAGCGCCCTCCCAAGCCTTCCATTCCCGTCCTGGAAAGGGTGGATAGCCAGGAATCGAAAAACAAACTCGGCGGCAACGAGGAGAGGCCAGGGGTATTCATGGATGTTGTTGTTATACCATCTTACCAATTCAGCCATGGCAGTTTCTGTAACAATCCCTGGTGGAGCCGGATCTAAGACCACGCGTTCTTCCCCGGTCTCATAATTATGGTAGACTACCTTGTTTGGCGTCCTCTTGTAACCTCCCGCGTGATCTATTGCTCCCGGATAGTATCGGAGCAGATCATGATGTAATCCCCTTATAGTTGTTTCCGAGAGGGGGAAAAGCTCCTTAAATTGCATATAGATTGTGGTCAGAACCTGTCGGGAACCAATGACCTCCTCGACGCTTCGTTCTCTGTCTCTTGAAAGCTTGTCCAGGATGTATTTTTTCCTTTCTTCAAAGGCCGTTACTCTGCCGTCCTTATTCAAGGTCGTATCCACCCATTCGATCTCCTGGTCTGTCAAGACAGCGTTTTCTATCCGTGTGGAAGCCCCGATGTTGCTGATAAAGGCGAAACGATTCAGGTATCGAGCCTCCTCTGAAGAGATGCCTTCCAGGGAGTTATAGGATTCCACGAATAGACCCTGGAGCCTTTTCATCTCGACCTCCAGTCTCGTGCTTGGTTTAAATGAAAGCATAGCAATGGCTTCCTTGAAGGTATTTGAGGGAAATATACAAAATCGCGCAAGAATGCGCAACAAATTTCTCTCTAAGTTTGCGCCTTATTGCGCAAGGATCACCCTGAACCCAATAATTGCGGTTCCCGGTTTGCTCGTATATCGACAATTCGCTCCTGAAAATAATGATGTACGTTCCCTGTCTCTAGCGAATTCTCTTGACTTTTCCTTCACTTCCAGTATTATTTTCTACCATTAACCCTTATGCCTTGAGCCTTAAGCCTGTTTTTCAGAGTTTCCCCATGGAGCACCACCTTAAAATGGTCCTACCCAACTCCTGACAGGAGCTATTTTTCCTGTTGGGAGTAAAACCTTCGTGATAAATCCAGGCCTCGCCTCGCCATCATGCGGATTTTCCTGGTGTAATCAATTCCTACTTCAGATAGTTGCTTGACCGGGGTGAGGATCCTGAAATCAGAAATCGAGCGGGCTTTTGGCCTCCTTAATGGTCTGGCTTTTAAGGGTATGGGTATAAATCATCGTGGTTCTTACATCGCTGTGCCCCAACAATTCCTGAATCGTCCGAATTTATTTTCGGTATTTAAACGGCTACTTTTGGGGATAAACGGAAGTTCACATAATTACTTGGTATAGGGAACAATGATAATACTATTTGAAGCAACCACCTCTCCCGAACTCAATAAAGTACTTGGAAAAGCGAACATAAGTGTTCCCGAGAGAACAGAGGGGGAACCAAGGCTCACGTGGAACGATATGATATAGCTAACCTTTTGAGTGTTATGATGCAAGCTGACCTCATTACATACCCAGTCAGACTTACTCATCGCGATCGGCCCGACTTCCTTCTTACCATGGGGAATCGAAGTATTGGAATTGAGCACACTGAAGCCGTCCATCAGAACGAGGCTCACAAGGATTTTCTGAGAGAAAAAATCAAGGGTCCCAGAACGTGGTTCATTTCTCGTGTATTACCTGGCGAACCGCCGAAGGGAAGGAAAGAGCTGATCAAAGAAATCGAGGATAATAATCCTGGTGACGGATGGGAAGGAGACTCAGCCGAAATAGAGTGGGCTGATGCGATGCTTCACCTCGTCAGACACAAACTTACTGCAATTAACAAAGCTGGGTTTGACAGGTTTGCGGAGAACTGGCTGCTCGTATGTGACAATTGGAGCTTACCAGCCCCAGACATTCGCAAAGCTGCTCCGTTATTTCTCGAAGGCGTCAAACAGTCAGGGGCTTTACAAGAATTTGACCGCATCTTTGTCATGACAAGCAAGCTTTTCTGTGACGTTTCAGCAAGGGGAGTGAGACTGCATAATACGAATGATCTATGGACTTGAGCCAACAGGCGGTTGAAGATGGATCGGCAAATCCGCTGCGCTCCTTTGCCGCCCACTTAACTGCAGCGTTATCAATGGTTCAAGTCTGCTGTTGACTGTTGGCGCTGGACAACTAAAGTTAAAACTAGACCGCTTATAATTTTTGTCTGTAGTTGATGGCGATTTTCCTCGATAGATAAGAGAAAGTTCTTCAAGATCCTTTGTGGAAGAATATGCTCTTAGCAACTTGCTCCAAAAAGGGGAGGTGGTCATGGGAGAGAATTCGAAAAGTATAGATTACACAATAGGAAAAGCTGAAGCATGGGATGAGAGGGAAAGAACACAATTGAAAGACAATTTTCTCGAAATAGATCAATTTTCCAAAATCTCACAACCTGGGAATACGTTTTTATGTGGTAGACGTGGCTCTGGCAAATCTGCGATCGCATTGATGCTAGAATGTGAGGGCCAAAATCGTTATAGGGAGGCTATTCAAGGGGAATTAAGTGAATACGGTGCGTATATAGATATTGTTGCAGAGGTTGCTTGGATGCGCGATTCAGGCGTGGACATTAACATTAAACAAGTTGTTCGTCGGCTTTGGCTATGGGCTATACCAGTTAAAGCAATGCAAACAATTGTTAGCCAGACAAAAAAAGCTGGTGAACCCTTCGATCGAGATGTCGACATTATGAATTCTTATCTTAACTCCCTACCACCACCGCTCCATGCAGATTCAAGGATAGGCGATTTCTTAAGTCACACCTTTAGAGCCGCTTATAATCTACTTAAGGATAGCATAACTGCATTCAATTCTTTCTTGATCAATCTCACTGGATCCGAAGAGTTTCACGCTGCTCGTGATGCTCTACATAACAAAACGAAATCTGACCAAGTGCTACTGGTATTCGATACACTTGAATCTTACAAAATTTTTCAGCATTATATGATTGAGGGTCTTCAAGGAGTTCTCGAGGCACTAGTTGCACTCAATGCTGATAAGCGTTTAGGAGGTGTTTCAATAAAGTTTTTCCTTCCAGCAGAGATCTTTGACAGAGTTTTTGCCGGGTTTCCTGGAAAAGTTCAATCGAGGGCAGTCTTTCTTCGGTGGCGTACTCCAGATTTGATCTCAATGCTAGCTCGAAGATTTCTAAGGGTTTTAATAAGGAGCAAATCAATTCCGGAAAATGATATCAGATATCTGACTAAGCTCGTTGATGAAGCTTACAAAAAGAAGGATGGGCGAAAACTGAAAAGAACTTTCTGGTATAGTACGAAGTTTCTTCCGGAAAAGATAACTAACAAACAGGGCATAAGAGAGGATTGTTTTGCTTTTATGTTTAGACACACGCAACGACGTCCAAGGGATATAATATCCCAATTTCAGTGTATTCTCGATAAGGCAAGAAAGGAGGGGGAATTTCCTCAAATTTCTGAAGAGAGCGTCAATTTTGGGGTACACAATGATTTGACACTAATACAAATCCTTGGAGATGCTCTCGCGCCTTATGAGGGTTCAATTCCTACGGATCTAATAAGCGCTGCAAGGTCAACCTTCTACGAAAGACCTAGAATTATGTCAGGCCGTGAGCTTAAGAGATTCTCCCAGGAACTATATAATCTTCACCCATTGAAAACTATTGATCCAGATCTCTTTCTTCATCACTTATTATTTTCAGGAGTTATAGGTAAAATAGATAAAGAGCAACCCGATAGTGGAAAACGTGAAATATATTGCACTGCGAAGTTTGAATATATAATGGCTGGCAACCTACCTCTCGCTGACAGGTTTGTGTATGGTGTACATCCAGTAATGGGCGACTTATTCAAAATGCCCCATCCTGAAAATCGGGGCCATATCTATCCGATGCCTGACAGCGCTGAAGATAGATGGTTAGAAGAAGAAGCAGGCATAACTTAAATATGATTATTTGACTAAAATTGACGTATCTGTATGCTTTCCTTTCAAAATTAATATATATACTAATAAAATAAAGTCAATATTAAAATGGTTGAGATTACGGCTCTAGGCTGACGAGTATATTTTTGTTTTAGGGAGGGTTAAATGCAACTCGAAGACTTTGTATCGGAAACTATCAAACGGGGCGAGCTGAGCCGAGTCGGTCTAGCGCCGGGAGTCGACGTACGGTCGAT
>CAYVMN010000008.1:0-42830 GCA_964452575.1 uncultured Desulfobacteraceae bacterium
ATAGAGGAGGTATCGAAGAGTTTTACAGGTACGCCCCGGACGAATGGATACAAAGCGTAAAGACCTATACAAAAAAGGCAATGATGGTTAGCAGGCCGGATACGGCTGTAGATTCGCTCCTGAGGGTCTACAAGACGGCTGTCACGGGAAGACCGGGGCCAGTGGTGTTGCAGGTCCCTTTCGATATTCAGCATTCCACTGTTGAATCAAGTATCGTATCCTCTGCAAAGCAGTACGTGAATGTGCACCCGCCAGGTCCGGATGTCGCTGCAATCAAGGAGGTTGCCAAACTGATCTCCAAATCAGAGCGCCCCTTAATCTTTGTGAGTGGTGGAATATACCATGCCGATGCCTTTAAAGAACTGGCGCTGTTGGCAGAGACTTGGGGTCTTCCCGTTGCAACCACAACAATGGGAAAAGGGGCTTATCCAGAAGACAAGCCCCTTTGCTTGGGTGCTATTGGCAGATCAGGCACGGGACATGCGAATCGGGCTGCCAGCGAATGCGATCTCTTGGTCGCTGTAGGTACCCATTTCACTGATGTGGACACGGGTGGATGGACCCTTTACAATATCCCTTCAAAGACCAAACTAGTACACATCGACATAGATGCCTCGGAGATCGCCCGAGTCTATGCGACTGAAGTTGGGATTATCTCCGATGCCAGACTTGCCCTTAATTATTTGATAGAGGAACTCAGGTCTCTGGATGTGAAGGACCGGTGGGCCCCATGGAGAACCCTGTTGAACGTATGGAGAGAGGAGTGGGAAACAGGCGTTGATGCCTTTAGGAAGTGTGAACAGGGGCCCCTTACCTATGGTTTCCTTTGCAATGAGATCAGCCGAGTGGTCAACAGGGTCAGCCCGGAGAGTTCTGTGTTTGTGGACACCGGTCACTTGCTCTCTTTTGTCCCGGCTTTTTATAAGACCATAACCTCTAACTTCTACCATTGCGGTTTCTTCCACTGCATGGGCTGGAGCCTTCCTGCTGCGTTTGGGGCCAAGGTGGCCAGACCTGATCACCCTGCCATAGCCTTGATTGGAGACGGTTCGTATTTGTTCTCGTCCAGTTCATTGGCAACCGCTTTTGAGCACGACGTTTCGGTTATCGCCGTTGTATTGAACAATAAGTCCCTTCAGATTGAAGGGGAACTCATGGAAAGGCTTTATGGGAGGAGGGCCTATACGGACTACTCCAAGGAGTCCACTGGCGAACCATGGGGGCCCAACCTCATGAAAATTGCTGAGGCCATGGGCGCACAGGCCAAAAAGGTGAACGCACCGGAGGAGCTATCACCAGCAATTCATCAAGCGCTGGAAGCAAATGCTCCATTTGTGATTGATGTGGAAATTGACGCCAGTGCTCCTGGGTATAGAAGCGTGTGGTATCCTTACCCCAATGATTTTTGGATTTCCAAGGATAGGTTGAGGAAAGATTTCTGATCCGGTGCACAGTCGAGACCGCCCTTGACCTTGAGCATGCCCCAGCGGGTCACGGCCGAGAGTGGTATCGATGCCTTTTCGCATGCGTTGGAGTCATTTGTCACGATCCGGGTCAATCCCCTCTCCGATCTGTTTTCATTGAGAGGTGTTGAATTCATCTCCAAGAACCTTAGAAAGGCCTTCGCCAAGGGGGCCCATAACCTTGAGGCACGCTAAGCCATCCCTGGGTGGTCGATTCCGTTTATGGCGGACCTGAATACGAGACATTGGCAGCACTTGGATCCAACTGTGGGATTGACCATGTGGAGGCCCTCAGAGCGAGGGATTACCCTAGCCCGGATCTTCAACCTCAGAGAGGGGTTATCCCGGTTCGACGACGTCTTACCCGAGCGCTTTTTCGCCCCCACTCCTGAAGGCCCGCTAAAAGACAGCCCTATTGACGCGGGGGCCTATGCCAAGGCACGTAAGGTCTATTACCAGATGTTGGGGTGGGATGAAAAAGGTGCCTCCTGGATTTCCTGGGTGCCGCCCTGGCCGGCGGCAAGACAGGGCTGATTCCCGCCATGTCCCATGTTGTTTTCCAGATGGAGGGGCAGGCCGGATACCACGGTTATCGGCGAAGGTCGTATGACACCTGCAGCACATGCGCCCCTGCTAAACGGCGTAAAGGGTCATGCCCTGGATATGGACGATGGGCACAGGTTTGCTGCTGCGCATCCGGCGACCGTTGTCTTTCCCGCAGCCCTAGCCCTGCCTGAGCAAGAGGATCGTGCAGGTATGGACCTGATTGAATCAGTCGTGGCGGGCGGCCCAGTCCGGGCTCTTGGCCGCTCTTTTGGCTCAAAGAGGCGCTCAGGGGCCGGTGTTCGGCCTTTTCCGGTTCCTCGCGAGTTTGTTGAGAACCTACGATGAAAGTAGTCTGGTGATATTTAGGAGACCCCATGGCATATCCCGTTGAGATGAAGCCTTCTATAAAGAGGGTTGAGCTCTTAAGAGACAAAAATGCTATGCTTGAATACCCGAAGCTCAATTTCCCTGAAAAGACGGCACTTCTTGAGCGCTACCACCCCGATTTTATTACAAGTGCAAAAAGGGAACTCAAGATAGGGCCTAATGAAGGTGAGAAGGTCCCCTATGAATTGGCAAGGCTGTTGGAATCTCCAAGTAGGCTGGATCCTGATAAAGTTGATCTTGAGAGGGTCGATTACATGACCGATGTCCTGGTGATCGGTGGCGGAGGCGGTGGCGTAACCGCCGCATTGACAGCCAAAGAGAATGGGGCAGAGGTCTTGCTGGCGACCAAATTGAGGGTGGGAGATTCCAATACGATCATGGCCGAGGGAGGGATCGGTGCGGCAACACTGCCAGAGGATTCCCCTGTTATTCACTATGTTGATACGATGGTGGGGGGAAGAGGGAAGAACATACCTGAACTCGTCGAAGCATTGGTTTGCGATGCCCCATTCATTGTAGAATGGCTTACCGGTCTGGGCGTCAATTTTGATCGTCATCCTGACAATTCCTACTTTACGCATATGCCCGGCGGACATTCCAGAAAAAGATCCCACTCCATCAAGGATATAACCGGATTAGAGATTATGCGGGTCCTCTGTGATGAATTGCGTAACAACAAGGTCAACGTCCTTGAATTCAGCCCGGCTGTTGAACTGATTCTAGATCATAAGGGGAGGTGCTCTGGTGCCGTCCTCCTGAATCTCGATACCGACCAATACATTGTCGTACAGGCCAAGACCACCATCGTGGCCACAGGCGGCATGGGGCGACTCCACCCCCAGGGCTTTCCGACCTCTAATCATTATGGGGCCACCGCGGATGGGCTGGTGATGGCCTACCGAGCCGGGGCGAAGCTCTTGTACATTGAATATATTCAGTACCACCCGACCGGGGTGGCATGGCCCGAACAGATGTTAGGGCTCCTCATCTCCGAGGCCTTGAGGGCACAAGGGGCTCAGGTAACCAACTCGGAAGGGGAGGTGTTTGCGAATCGCCTTGAGACGAGAGATGCCCTATCTGCTGCGATCATCCGCGAGTGCGGGAAGAGGGGTAAAGGAGTCCTGACACCAACGGGCATGGTAGGTGTCTGGTTGGATACCCCGATCATCGATATGATCGGGGGAGGGGGGACCTTCATCACCCGTTTTGCAGGTATCTATGAACGGTTCAAGAAATATGACATCGACCCTACGCGGGAGCCCATCCTGGTCTATCCTACACAGCATTATCAGAATGGCGGGGTTCAGATCAACCAGTACGGGGAGACCCGGATTCCCAACCTCTACATGGCAGGAGAGGTATCCGGGGGGGTTCACGGCCATAACCGGTTGGGGGCCAACTCCCTGGTGGACATCTTTGTCTTCGGTCGGCGTACAGGGGCCCGCGCCGCACAAACGGTGAAGGAGAGGAAGATCGGAGAGCTGACCCTCGATCACGTGAAGGCGTACAATGCGTCATTGAAGGAAGCAGGGATTGACACGAAAGGCCTTTCCCCCCTGCTGCTGCCGGACTATCGCTTTGAAAAGGCCCTCACCGGGGTTCAGCACACCAAAGGGCGTTAAGGAGGGTAACGATGTTGGATGACATCATTACCATGATACCGGTCTATGTGATGGGGAGAAGATATGAGATCCCAAAGGGGCTGACCATCTTGAAGGCCCTGGAGTTTGCAGGCTACAGGTTGACCAGAGGGTGTGGGTGCCGGGGTGGTGTGTGCGGGGCCTGTGTTACGGTGTATAGGCGTAAGGGTGACTATAAGCTGAAGGTAGGCCTGTCGTGTCAAACCGTGGTTGAGCCGGAGATGAACCTGGTCCAACTCCCTTACACCCCTGCGAACAAGGCCATCTATTCCATAAAGAGCGTGGCCCCCGACGATACAGCGGTCATCAAGGCCTATCCAGAGCTGATGCGATGTGTCGCGTGTAATACCTGTACAAAGGCATGCCCCATGGGGCTGGAAGTCATGGACACCATGGCCGCGGCCAAACGGGGAGATTTCAAGAGGGTGGTTGAACTCTCCATTGAGTGCATTATGTGTGGCATGTGCGCAGCCAGATGCCCCGCCGAGATATCTCCGCTCAATGTGGCCCTGCTCATCCGGAGGATATACGGGAAATATTCGATCCCTCCCGCCGCCCATCTGAAGGAGAGACTAGAGATCATCAAGGATGGCAAATACAAAAAGGAGATCGAGACATTGAAATCGTCTGATCTTGATGAACTCAAGCGAAGATTCAGCGAGTTTCAGGCGACAAAGGGTGAGGCCGTATGAAGAGATCGCAAAAACCCTCGGGGATTATCACTGTGACTACCCCTATTGATGATGAGGTGATCCATAACCTGAAAATCGGGGATCAGATAGAAATCCAAGGAAGCGTTTACTGCGGAAGGGACGCGGTTTTACCAAGACTGGCCAAATTGTTTTTGGATAAGAGATTGGATGAGATCAAAGTGAATTTGAAGGGATCCGTCATCTTTCATTCAGCGGTTAGCCCTGCCGGGATCGGGCCCACCACGAGCAGCAAGGTGGAGATCGAGGGCAGCATCCCCGCCCTCTCGCGGGCAGGAGTGAAAATCCATCTCGGTAAGGGTGCCCTTTCCGTGCATACGACCAAGGCCTTGGCGGATAATAATGCCCTGTTTGCTATTACGCCGCCGGTAAGCGCCCTGTTTGCCAACAAGATTGTGGAGCAAAGGGTGGCGGCCTTCAGGGAGGAAGGGATGGAGGCCCTCTATGAGCTGAGAGTAAAAGGTCTTCCGGCGATCATTGCCATTGCTCATGGAAAGAGCATCTTCACAGGACAGGTGTAAGGCAGGGATTGATCATGCTGACTAAAGGGAAGATCGAGGAAGCGGTCAGGGATTGTCTGATAAAGGCGGGGACCACCTTTCGAGCAGATCAACGTAGGGCCTATCAACGGGCCATTGAGGGGGAGAGGAACCGAAATGCCCGGTGGGTCCTCGAGAGAATCCTGGAAAATGCCCGAATCGCTCAAAAGATCAAGGCCCCTCTTTGTGACGATTCAGGGATTCCTCATGCCGTTGTAGAGATCGGCAAGGACGCCAAGCTTCCTGGGGGCTGGTTGGCGGCCATCGAGGATGGCGTCGCGCAGGGACTCCGGACCGTGCCGGGGAGACCCATGGCCGTGAAAGGCAATGTTGTGGAGAGGGTGGAGCAATCCAAGGGGCTTTTTCAAGATCCGGGAAGGCTCGCCCTGGCCCCCATTACCGTAAAATCGGTATCGGGCGCAAAGCTCAAGATCACGGTGCTCCTGCTGGGCGGAGGGCCGGAGATCAGGGCCAAGACCTATCGCGTGTTCCACGAGCGGAGCATGGATCGGGTCATAGAGAAAGCAGTTGGCTGGATAACAACGGAGGTGAAAAACCTGGGGTGTACCCCCTGCGTCCCCGCCATAGGGATCGGCAGGACCCACATGGAGGCCTCCGCCCTAATGCTTGAGGCCATGAAAGAGGGAAATCTAAGCAGGCAAAGTCCTCTGGAGACAAAGGTAACGGAATTGATAAACGCAACCGGGGTGGGGCCCTTGGGGCTAGGGGGCAAGACAACGGCACTGGGGTCTTTTATCAAGGTGGGTGATCTCAGGGCAAGCGGTGTGCGCATTGTGAGCGCAAGACCCTGTTGTTGCTTCGAACCGCGGAAGGCCGCGGTGATACTTGGTGAAAACAGGTAAATCCATGGGAAATTATCCGTTGCCATTCAATGTTCTTATGAACTGTCATCTTGCAAAACACAACAAATGGAGGGATGATATTGCCAACCAGCTCAACAGCTGGCAATAGAGGTAAAAACGGGCGTTCTGATTGTTTCGTCACCATGGAGCTAACAGAAGGTGGTGGCCTGCGCACTGAAATTGTCAGTAAAGTAAAGAGCCTTTACGGTGATTCAATCGATGATCTTTGCAGGAAGGAACTGCACTTTTTTGGAATTGAAAACGCCAGGGTAATCATTGAAGATGACGGGGCCTTCGATTTTGTCTTGGCCGCAAGGATTGAAGCCTGTGTCAGGCAATTGATCGATACAGATAAGGAATATCTCTTAGAGTTTATAAAAGAAAATGAATATGGATCTTCAGGAGAATCAACGCGTTTTTCCCGGCTATATGTGCCGGGGAATTCCCCAAAATTGATGATTAATGCCGGTATCCATAAGGCACACGGCATTATCCTGGATCTGGAGGATTCGGTTGCGGCAACCAAGAAAGAAGAAGCGCGTCTGCTTGTTCGCAACGCATTGCGGCAGGTCAATTTCTATGGTGCGGAACGAATGGTCAGGATTAATCACTTACCCAAAGGCCTGAGTGATCTAAATTTTGTCATTCCGCATAACGTTCATGTGGTATTGCTTCCCAAGACTGAATCAGTCGAACATATCAGACAGGTAAATGAGAAGATAGCAGACATAAGAAAGGCAAGAAATATCAAGCCCAGGGTCTATTTGATACCCATTATTGAAAGCGCTTTGGGTGTCATCAGGGCATACGACATCGCCTCTGCTGCTGACAATATTGTGGCCATGGCGATTGGGATCGAGGATTATACCGCTGATCTTGGAGCAAGACGAACGTTTGAGGGGAACGAATCATTTTTTGCTAGGAGCCAGTTGGTGAATGCCTGCCGAGCCGCCGGCATACAACCGCTCGATTCCGTGTTTTCAGATGTTGCCGATATGGAAGGCCTGAGAGAAACGGTCCTGAGGTCAAAGGCCCTCGGCTTTGAAGGGATGGGATGCATCCATCCCCGGCAGATAAAGACAATTCACGAAGGCTACGCACCAGACATGGAGGAGATCGAAAGGGCCAAGAGAATCGTTGAGGCCTTTAACGATGAGACCGAGAGGGGCCTGGGCGTCGTTTCATTGGGGACAAAGATGATTGATCCTCCTGTTGTAAGACGAGCGCAAAAGGTCATCGACGTTGCGATTGGCCTTGGGATCCTTTCAGGAAGTGAAAGAGGCGAAAATGACTGACAACAAAGAGGTAAAAAACGCGGCAGGACGATCAGTGCCTACCGAAATCAACGGAAAACCTGCCATTCCCTATATGGGTATTGGAAAATTTCGGCCGCAGGGGAGAAAGTATGGCCCGCCCATCTCTACCTGTGCGGATTATCCACCCGACGGCAATAAATTAGTCGCCTCACTACGGGAGGCGTTAATCAAGGCAGGCTTAAGGGACGGCATGACTATTTCCACTCATCATCATTTTCGTGACGGTGATCTGATCGCCAATCAGATATTCGATATTGCAGCAGAGTTGGGAATCAAGGGCCTGGTATGGTTTCCGTCTGCTTCATTTCCCTGTCATATTCCAATAATCAGGCACCTTGAAAGCGGGGTTATTCATCATATCGAAGGGAGTATGAACGGGGCGTTGGGACGGTTTTGCTCAGAGGGCAAGATGAAGGGCGTCGGCGTTCTGCGATCTCATGGCGGAAGGTACCAGGCTGTACAGGACGGTGAAGTACATATTGATATCGCCGTTATCGCAGCACCCACAGCGGATCCGTTCGGAAATGCCAACGGGCTTTATGGTGATGCCGCCTGCGGGTTACTTGGATTTGCCCTTGCGGATTCGCAGTATGCCGATAAAGTGATTGTCGTAACCGATCATCTGGTCCCATTCCCCTGCATTCCATGGCAAATTCAGGGAAATTACGTTGACTACACCGTTTTAGTGGAAAAGGTGGGTTCCGCCGATAAGATCGTATCTGGGACAACAAAGGTCACAAGAAGCCCGGAGAGATTGTTATTGGCGGAGATGACCGCTCAATTCTGTCACGAAGCCGGTATTCTCCATGACGGATTTTCATTTCAGGCGGGAGCCGGCGGGACGGCTCTTTCAATTGGGATATTCTTCGGGAAGGTAATGGAAGAAAGAGGAATCAAATCCCGTTTTGCCCGTGCTGGAAGCAACAAATATCTTGTTGACATGCTTGAAAAGGGTCAGGTTGATTATATCCTTGACGGGCAGACATTTGACCTGGACGGCGTTCGGTCAATGCGGGAAAACCCGCGACACGTGGATACCAGTCCCTTTACCAGTTATAACTACCATGGAAAAGGAAATTTCGCATCAATGGTGGACGTTGTTATACTCGGCGCAACCGAGGTCGATGTCAGCTTTAATGGAAACGTCGTTACTCACTCTGATGGCTACCTGCTCCATGGCATAGGCGGGTGGCAGAACTGTCTGGCTGCGAAATGTGTAATTCTTCCCGTGCCTTTGTTTCGCGGGAGGTTGCCGGTCATAAGGGACCAGGTAACCACCTTATGCGGCCCAGGGGAGTTGATTGATGTCATTGTTACGGAAAGGGGGATTGCGATAAATCCGTTGAGAGAAGACCTCTTGGAGAAGATGAAAGGCACTTCTTTGCCGTTAAGAACGATTGGAGAGCTCAAATATGAAGCAGAGAGGATATGCGGTAGACCTGCTCAACCGAGATTCGGGAAGGAGATCGTTGCAGTAGTCAAGTGGGTTGACGGGACAGTTATCGATTCTATAAAGAAGGTTCCGGATATCAAGACCTAGGAGATCGTCCGTGATGAAAACGGATCAACACGGGAGGCCCTTAGATTTACCTGGTGGAAAAAGAAAGACCCGATGACAGTTAGTATCTCCATCAAGGCAAGGGGCAAGGAATTCGTCCGGCAACTCAGTGATCTGAGCGGTCAAAACGTGTGCCTTTGTATTCAGTGTGGCTATTGTTCCGGTGTATGTCCACTGAAAGGAAGTATGGATACCCCCCCTCGTAAGGTTGTCCGCATGGCCCAACTTGGTCTAAGTGATCGGCTGCTCGAGGTCAACATGTACTGGGTTTGTGCCTCCTGCCAGAACTGTGGCGTCATCTGTCCGAGGGGAATTGATTTACCCCGAGTCATGGAGGCCCTTAGGTTGGTTACACTCAGAAAGAACATCAACTACATTGAACCTTCAGAAATTGCCCTTGAGGCCTTTGGTGAATACCCCCAGATCGCATTTGTTGCGGCCTTCAGGAAATCCACAAGTTAAATTCTACCATGAAGATTAGCTATTATCCCGGCTGTACATTGAAGACCAAGGCAAGAAACCTTGAACACTCAGCAATCGCCTCAATGGCCCGGCTGGGCGTTGAGCTGGAAGAACTTCCCAGATGGAATTGTTGCGGTGCGGTCTACTCACTTGCAGAAGATGACTTGATTCACCAATTGGCCCCGGTGCGTACCCTCATTGGGGTGAAGGAGCAGGGACGGAATCGCGTCGTAACGCTCTGTTCCATGTGTTATAATACCCTTGCTCGCGCAAATGCGCTCATGAAGAGGGATCCGGAAAAACGAAAAACAATCAACCTTTTTATGGATGAAGAAGTAGATTACCATGGAGAAGTCGAGGTAATCCACCTTCTTGGTCTCATTGCAGATCATGTGGGATTTGAGGCACTGAAAGAGAAGGCGTCGGCTCGCCTTAAAGGTCTAAAGGTAGCCTGTTATTATGGTTGTACACTCCAGCGTCCACGAGAAATAGCCGTTGAGCCACCTGGAAGTTTCCAATTGATGAGCCGGGTCCTCGAGGCATTGGGGGCAACTGTCATTGATTTTCCAGCCGCTGATCTCTGCTGCGGATCCTACCAGGTGATCGGCCACCCCGAGGCGGTCCAACAGTGTGTTTCAGAAATCCTGTCCAGGGCCTCTGCCAGAGGGGCAGAGGTAATTGCGCTAAGCTGTCCCCTTTGTGAGTTTAATCTGACGCGGGAGCAAGATGCTCTTTTACGGTCCGGAAAAATTTCAAGGACACTCTCTGTCTTTTACTTTACTCAATTAGTGGCGATCGCACTCGGGGTGAACGTGGATACGTTTCTTATTGGGCCTAAGGCAGGCCTGGGACGCGGTTCAAGAGGGCTTAACGCTTGAAGAGTATTCTCGAGATCACCTGGAGCTTGAAGTGGCAATAGAGGCATTTGGCAAATGAAAAATTGAGGCTCTCGGAAGTCGGGTTTATGGGTTAATGACCGGCTAAGGTGGACAGAAGCGAATAGGGATGATATGGAATCAAGATGCTATGGTTTGTAACTGGTTATTGACCTCATCAGCTGGCATCAGACTGTAGAGAGGAGTATTTAGGGAAGAGATGCGGGTCCTGGTAGTAGAGGATGACAAGAAGATCTCATCCTTTGTTTGCAAGGGGTTGAGGGAGGCCGGTTTTGCAGTGGATGCTGCCTACGACGGGGTGGACGGGCTTCACCTGGCACTGAACGAACCCTATGACGCCGCTGTGGTCGATATCATGTTACCGGGGTTGGATGGCCTTTCGCTGATCGAACGGCTTCGGGAACGGATTATCCGGACACCGGTCCTGATTCTGAGCGCAAAGCGCTCCGTTGATGATCGCGTCAAAGGGCTGCAGACGGGCGGGGACGACTATATGACCAAGCCGTTCTCCTTTTCTGAGCTCCTGGCCCGAATCCAGGCCCTGATCCGGAGGGCGAGCCAGACTGGAGAGCCTTCTACACTGAGTGCAGGTGACCTGACCATTGACCTCCTATCACGGGAGGCAAGCCGTGGGGGAAAGCCCATCAGTCTGCCGTCGCGGGAATTTGCCCTGTTGGAGTACCTGATGCGCAACAAGGGCCGCATCGTCTCCAAGACCTCCATTCTGGAGCATGTGTACGATTACAGCTTTGATCCACAGACAAACGTTGTGGACGTACTGGTCTGCAGGGTGCGAAACAAGGTTGACAGGGATTTCGAACCCAAGATGATCTACACCGTTCGCGGAATGGGCTATGTCCTCAAAGAGAAGTAGAAAGATTGGGCTGACATTCAGCCTGAAGCTGAGCCTTCTCTATGCCCTTTTCTTTGTGATCAGTTCTCTGGGGCTTTTCGTCGTTGCCTACTATCTCATCGAAGGCCTGGTTGAGCAGCGGGAGCAGGAAATCATCCGGAATCGGATCCAGGAATACGTGGCCTGGTATGCTGAGGGGGGGCTGAGGGCGCTCACGGAACGCTTTGAAGCCCAATCCAATACAGCCAGAGACATCTTTTTTGTCCGGGTGGTAGGCCCTTTCAACAATGTCCTTTTCTTAAGCATCCCCCAAGGGTTCGAAGGGTTTGACCTGAACAAGCTCACATCGATTCCCACCTCAGAGACCGACTTGTGGCTATCGATCAAAGACCATGCACAGAAGGGTTCCTGGACAGTGGGGATGGCGCCCTTGCCCGGCGGGCTTACGCTCCAGGTGGGCAAGAGTTCTACCCAGAGCCAGGAACTACTCACCTATTTTAAGGCGGTTTTTATAAGCTTTGTTGTGCCAATCCTTTTGCTGGGGATAATCGGCGGGGGGCTCCTGACATTCCGCGCTATCCGGCCCATCCGCAACCTGATTCAGACGGTTCGAGACATCCTGGAGACGGGTAAGATGACCAAGCGTGTCCCTGCGCGTGGGGGGCGGGGAGAGATGCATGAACTAGTGGCCCTTTTCAACCAGATGCTGGACAGGAACGACTCGTTGATCACGGCCATGCACAACTCATTGGACAACGTTGCCCATGATCTCCGAACCCCCATGACCCGTCTTCGCGGGGTAGCGGAACTCGCCTTACAGGACGTAAAAAACCCCGATGCCTGCTGTGAGGCCCTGGGCGACTGCATGGAGGAATCTGAACGGGTGTTGACCATGCTCAATACCCTGATGGATGTGGCCGAGGCCGAGACAGGGGTGATGAGATTGGATATGACCCGGGTCTCTGTGCCGGAGGTGGTCAGGGCCGTGGTAGATCTATATGAGATACTGGCCGACGAGAGGAACATTTCTATGGCCCTAGTCCTCCCCGACGAATTGTTAATCAAAGCGGATCGCATCCGCTTTCAGCAGGTCATCGCCAACCTTGTAGATAACGCTCTCAAGTATAGCAATGACGGCGGAAAGGTGGAGATCTCGGCCCGGGCAAGCGATGGTTATGCCCAGATATCGGTCTCTGACGAGGGGATAGGAATCCGTCCCGAGGAGATCCACAAGATCTGGGATCGGTTGTACAGGGGAGACCGAAGTAGATCAAGGCGCGGTCTGGGCCTGGGGCTCAGTTTTGTCAGGGCAATCGTCCAGGCACACGGCGGCAACGTAAGGGTTGAAAGTGAACCCAGAAAGGGGTCAACTTTCATTATTCAACTCCCAAAGGCCGGATAAACCGGAAGATTGAAGAATTGAGGATTGCGCAGTGCGGGAGGAAGAGGAGGTGGCGTGCAGGCCTTTCAGGGCCATGCACACCACCGTTTGCTGGAGGAATTATTTGGTCAGTCTTATCACCACAAATCCTCTGTTCATTCTCCAGATATACATTGAGACAGATTCCCCCGGCTTGACCTTCTGGATCTCCTCTTCGTAATCTTTCAGGGAATCAATCTCCTTGTGATTGATCTCCTTGATCAAATCGCCGACCATTATCCCCGCCTTGGCACCCTTGCTCTCCGGTTCAACGCCCACCACTACGACACCTTCCTTGGCTGAAATATTGAACCGCTGTGCCATCTCGGGCGTCAGTTCTGCTACATGGACCCCAAATTCTTGCTTACGCTCCATCTGACCCCGGGCGAAGGCAAGTTGTTTGTCTTCCCTTTTAGCGAGTTTGACATCGAATGTCATCTCCTTGCCGGCCCGCGACACCAGGATTTTTGCCTTCTCTCCAACACCAGTTTCAGCGATCATCCGGCTGAGCTCCCGGCTGTTCTTGACCTTGTGACCATTGACCTCCAGGATGATGTCTTTTGGTCTTATTCCTCCCTTTTCAGCAGGGTCGCCCGGGAAGACCTGGGTGACCAGGACACCTTCCCCTTCTTTCACCCTATGGTATTCCCTCAGCTCTTTGGTCAGGTCCTGGATCCCCACACCCAGCCAACCTCGGGTGACCTCGCCCTTTGTCTTGAGCTGGTCGATAACGCCTTTGGCCAGGTTGACCGGTATGGCGAACCCGATGCCTTGCCCACCGGCAATTATGGCCGTATTTATCCCAACGACCTTGCCATGCATATCAATGAGCGGTCCACCGCTGTTTCCCGGGTTAATGGAGGCGTCCGTCTGAAGGAAATCATCATAAGGGCCTGAACCGATCACACGCCCCTTGGCACTGATGATGCCCGCCGTTACGGTATGTTCCAGGCCGAAGGGGTTCCCGATGGCCACGACCCACTCCCCTACCTTGAGGGCATCCGAATCCCCCAGCGCAAGGGTGGGGAGGTGGTTTTTCGGTGTGATCTTTATCAGCGCCAGGTCGGTGTTTGGATCTAGTCCAACGATCTTGGCATCAAACTCCTTCTTGTCCTTCATGATGACCTTGATCTTGTCTGCCCCTTCCACAACATGGTTGTTGGTGACGATGTAGCCTTCGCTGTCAATAATGAAGCCTGAACCGAATCCTTGCTGCTTGAACTCTTGTGGCGGCTGTTGCCCCCCAAAGAACTTCTCAAAGAAGTCGTGAAACGGGCTTCGGTTGTCAAAGGGTTGTCCCTGCTCAAAATTCTGGTACATCTGCCCTTCAATTTTTTGGGTCTTCTCCGCCCGGATATTGACCACAGCGGGGCTGCTCATTTCGGCCAGTTTGGTGAAACTGTCCGGAACCCCCTGCACGGCTTTTGATGTTGCCTGGGTATTGGGAACCGAGTATATCCCTGAGACGGCCACAAACCCGGCCACCAGAAATAAGATGATCATCACTGCCCTTTTGGTTGAAAAAAACTTGAAGATCTTGTTTGATTGCATATCCTTTCTCCTTTCTGAAATATCAAAGTTAAATCAACTTCAGGCTCGAGGCCCGAAAACTAGGGTTTGTTTCAGAGGGATGACAGGTTCCACCGCCTCTCTTACAATCCATCCCGACTTGCCCTCCGGGCATTTGACGAGGACAAAGTCCTTGTAAGCCTTTGTTATTTTGACTATCTCTCCATCTCTCAGCCGCGCAGAGTTCGATGCCGAATCAAAGGGAGACACAAGCAGGCGAGGGTTGTCCCCGATTATGACTCCGCGGTCCATGTCCAGGTACTGGTGAATCACTGCCACACAACTCACCGCCGCGACTACAAGTAAGCCAGCAACTACACCCCTCGGCAATCTGCGAGGAAGGATCTTGGGCGCTATCCCCCTAAAGAGGATGATAAAGCAAAATAGTCCTGTTGCAATGCTTGCAAGCCATGTCCATTGGTTGAGGTTCAAGACGTTGAGGTATCTCTGCCACTCCGATGGGGGTTCAGGGCCCAATCCGAAGTCCTTCCTGGCCAAGCGGAGGTTGGCCTGAATATCAGGATTCCCAGGCTCCAGGTAGAGGGCCCGTTGATAGTTCAAGATGGCCCGGCCCACCTCCTTTTTCCGGTAATATGCATTGGCCATGTTATAGAGAAGGGAGGCAGAAAACCCGTCCTTCTTCATCACGGCCTGGTAATCGCCAAGGGCTTCATCGTACCTGCCCTCGGCGTATGCCCGATTGCCCTTGGAAAAGAGCTCTTCAACATCAGCTGCATTTGCCCTCGAAGGGAACATGCTTAGCACTGTGGCCAAAGCCCCCAAAAAGAGGAGATAGTTAAACCTCCTATCTCCTACGGCTCCCATGAATAGGTTCATCTTTTACCCTCCAGATTCTTCAATTCTTTAATTACTATCTCTTTGCATCGGCTCAACTCTTCCTGGGTAAAGGTCTGGCCTGAATAGGCAACTGCATCCGCTGTCTCAAATACCTGCCTGATGCCAGAGGCACTCTCGGGAAGGAGCTCTTTCACCTCAGCAAGGGTAATGGCTTCAGGCGGCAAGGCCCATATCTCGCCCAGACGCTCTTGAGAGGCAGAGCGGCATGCCCGAAAAAACCCTTCAACATCATGCCCAGCAATTGCCTGGTCCATTTCCTTGAAGGACCTGTTTATCCTTTGTTTCACCTGTTTCCTTCTCGCCAATTCAGGGTCATGGGTCAATCTTCTGCGCCGGCTACTCAAGAATAGCCCCGTAAAGAGGGCGCCCAGGGGTATTCCCTGTAGACCCAAAAACCAGGGATTATCGATCGTAGGGCGCAGACTAGCCACCACAGTTCCCAGAGTAATGTGGATCGGCGCAAGATGAGCGGTCTGAACGACTTTTGACGAGGTATCTACTGATCCCAATGCCTTCACGGGTGAAGTGCTCGGTTTCTGAGGCGCACTCTGAGTCACGGCCTCGGCACTGGCTATCTTCACCGGGATGGGTTTTGTTGACAATCTGACATAGTTCTTGGCCTGGGTATCGAAATAACAGAAGATCACCGGCGGGATCTTGCAAAGGGATGCATTGAGGGGGATCACCGCCTGCTCAAATACCTTTTTTCCGCTGTAGCCGGAGCTGTCGGAGGGCTCGAATGCGGCACTGGGTGAGTAGGTCTTCCATCCCTCATCCGAACTGAGCTCCGGGCACAATACCCTGTCAAAATTTCCAGATCCCTTCACAGTTATATTCAATTTGATGGGATCCCCTACCATGGACCGTTTCGGACTGGCGGTGGCGTCCAGTTCGAATCGGCCAACGGCCCCGTTGAAATCCTCGGGCCTCCCCAGTTGGGGTAGGGGTAAGACCCGCATCTTCTGGGGAAGGGCTTCTGCTTTTATCTGCCTTTCGCGGCGGCCCGTGAAGAAACTGTTAAAGAAGTCATCGTCGAATAGGCCCCTGCCAAATGGGGAAGCAATCCGGCGGGAGGTATCGGGGACAAGAACGGTGGCATCCAATTGGACACTCAGAGGATACTCTCCCTCTTTGACACCCGATATGGCGGTATACCATGTCAGCACACGGAAGACGCGTCCGTCAATGACCTCCCTGGTCTGTTCGGGCTCTTTGCTCAATGACTGCCAGGCGAAGGCATCACCATCAATTCGGGGCAGTGTATTCAAGCTTGCCTGAAGCCCGTCTCGAAAAAATGCCTTGATCTCAACAGGCACCATTTCTCCCACATATAACCGGGCCTTTGCCGGTAAGACCCGGAGAAACACGGTCCGCTCCGCTTCTCCCTCACTGAGGGGGGCAACGCTCCTTGAAGCCCCAGAACTGGGTGGGGGCATTGTCTTTAGCACCCGAAGGGAGAGCGGCTGCGTACTCTTGATCTCTCCGTCTATCATTGCCTCAACCGGCGGGATCGTGAAGTCACCCGGATGATCGGCCTCCACCCTATAAAGATAGGAAACGGACGACGAGACCCTCCCGTTGAGAGACTGATACTGACTGCCCTGCCCGGCCGGAATGAACCTGAGACCCTTGACTCGTGGGATATTTGGCTGACCTGTCTGTGCCCCTGAGAGAGACACGGACAGGACAGCAGAGCCCCCCTGGAGAATCTGACTAGGTTCCAGGGTGGCAGTTATGTGGCCTGAGGCGCTTTTCCCCTGGGCACCCCCTGCGAAAAGGGTCAGAGCCCCCACTAGGCACAGAAATGCTATCCCGGATATTATTATTCCTTTGATCGACATCACCAGTCCCTCCTTTTCCTCTCATCTCTTTTCTTCCCCTGTGTATTATTCTTTGCGAAAATGGGCATGGCCCTCTCATCGCCTTTGAGGGAATCGAGAAGGTTTTTTGCCTCTTCCTTGCTCATCTGCCCCGGTTTACGTCGATCTTTGTTACCTCTATCCATTTTGGCCTGCTGTTTTTCCGGCCGTTCCGGTTGGGGCCTTTTTTTATAAGGTTTATTGTTCTTATCGCCTTTTTCGTCCTGATTCTTGGCCTGTTTATTGTCGTGGTCTTGGCCTTTATCCTTGTCTTTGTCCTTATTGTTTTTCCGGTCCTTGTCGTTATTTTTTCCGGTACTATACTTCTTGTCTTGTTCTTTGTTATTGTTATTCTGCCTTTGTTTCTTCTTGAGCTCCTCCAGCCTCTTTTTTACAAACTCCTGATTAAATCGGGCGTCTTGGTCTTCCGGACTGAGCTTAAGGGCCCCACCGTAAGCCTCTATCGCCCCTTCCCATTGCCTGATAGTGGTATTGGGGTCTGTCTTCTCTGTCCCCTGTCCCTGGCGGTATAGGGCGTTTCCCAGATTGTAATAGGCCAGATTCTGCAAAGAGAGGTCAGGGCTCTTCAATACCTTCTTGAAGGCGCTGGAGGCCTCCTTAAAGTCCTTGTTCTTATAGGCAGCCGCGCCAAGGTTGAACTGCAATTTCCTGTCTTCAGGGCTTTTATTCGCAGCGGCCCTATACTCTTTGATAGCCAGGGCGTAGTCTCCATTCTTGTATGCCTTCTCTCCAGCCTGAGGCGATGCCCCGGCCTCACGAGGCTGGAGCCAAGAGGCCAGTATAAGAAGGGCAGCAAGGGAGGCCAGGGTTGCTCTTCCCCGCGTAACAGGGCGGCGGTTGGCTGTCTTTATAAGAGGAATGGTCTTTCGTGACGGTTTTCCGTCACTCATGGCGAATTCAATAACAAGTAAAAGGAGGGCAAAGAGGAGCGGCCACTCAAATCTATCGACAGGCACCTTGCGCATCCTTTCCGCAAATTCTTGCTTGGGGATCAGGCTTAGCCTTTTTCTGTAGATGGCCTCCAGCCCCTCGGCCTGGCGGCCTAGAGGTTCATACAGACCTCCAGTGGCCTCGGCAATCTGCCGGAGCATCTTCTCGTCCAGACGCGACTTGACGATCTGGCCCTTATCGTCTTTGAGAAACGCACCATCCTTTCCTTCATGGTCCAGAGGGATCAATTCCCCGGCCGGTGTACCGACGCCAACTGTATAGATGGTCATGCCCTTGGCAGCGGCCTCTCTTGCAGCGTTCAGGGCCCCTCCCTCCAGGTCTTCGCCATCAGTTACGAGGACCAGTATTCGGTGGTTTGCCTTGTCCGAAAAGGCAAACTCTGCCTCACTGATGGCCGCTCCCAGGTCGGTTCCGACTTCAGGGATGATTCCAGTGTCAAGGGCCATGAGGGACCGCTTGAAGGCATCATAGTCCAAGGTCAGTGGGCACATGAGGAAGGCGGTCCCGGCAAAGGGGATAAGGCCCACCCTATCCCCTTCAAGCCTTGAGACAAAGTCCATGATACCCATCTTGCTTCGCTCAAGCCGGTTGGGCTTGACATCGTTGGCCAGCATGCTTTTGGATGTGTCCACTGCCATAAGGATATCAATGCCCTTGCGTTTGACTTCTTCCCAGCGAAATCCCGCCTGTGGCCTGGCGAGGGCCAAGAAGATGGAGCCAAGTGCCATAATGAGTAAGATACGTTTTACCATCCTACGGCCGGGGGAGACACTCTGAGTCAATTTCTCCATCAAGTGGCCGGCGGCAAATCTCTGTAATGCCCTGCTGCTTCTCTTCTGGAAATGGTAGAATCCATAGGCCAGGGTGATGCAACTGATCAGCCCGACAGCCAGCCAGATTGGGTCTGCGAATTGCATTCTCTTGTCCTTTCTTTGCGACTATTAAGGTTGTCAGCACAATCTCCATGGGTCTCTAACCTTGAACCGTGAACTTCGGGACTTTGAACCTGAGTAGCTACCTTTGTCATGGATGGTTCCATAATTCCTCGATCAAATCCTTCTACCGGCAACCGGCGGTTTCACGGCAGACGACGGAAACGTGTGTGGGCCAGGGTCAGCTCTATGCCCAGCAAGAGGAGAGCCGGAATCACAAGCCAGGAAAAGATCTCACTGCCATGTTCGAACCTCTTCATTTTCTGCGTGGTCTTTTCGAGCTTGTTGATTTCATTGTAGATTCTCGCAAGGGAATCGGCGTCCGTGGCCCGGTAATAATGCGCCCCTGTCATCTGAGCGACTTTTTTCAAGGTATCTTCGTCAATGTCGACCCTGGCCATGACCAGTTTTCGGTTCCCAAAACTGTCGGTGGCTGGCACTGGAACTTCACCCCGTGAACCTGCACCTATGGTGTAAACCTTGATACCCAATGCCTCGGCAGCCTCAGCAGCCGTCAGGGGAGATATCTTACCAGCATTGTTCATGCCGTCAGTCAACAGTATAACTATCTTGGATTTGGCCTTCTGGTCCCTCAGCCGGCTGACCCCGGAGGCAACGGCCGAACCAATTGCCGTACCATCTTCCAGCATGCCCGTGTTAATTGTTTCCAGTCTTTGCAGCAGCCAGTTATGATCAAGTGTCAACGGGCTGACGAGGTATGGCTGTGCTGCAAACGCTATCAAAGCAATGCGATCGTTTGGTCGTTCGTCGATGAATCTCGCTACCACCTTTTTGACCACATCTATACGGCTTGCCGGCTGGCCTTTGATCCTAAAATCAAGGGCCCCCATAGAACCTGAGACATCCACTGCAAGGAGGATGTCGATCCCGCTCGCCTCCAGCTCTGTGGTGCCGTGGACAATCTGAGGCCGTGCCAGGGCAAGAATCAGGAACCCCAGGGCCATGGCGCGCAGGGTACCCAGCCACTTTCCGGCCCTTGACCTGCGGGCCCCGGCCAAGGCCTTGGCATTCTGGATCGAAGAATAGCGCACCGCACACGCCAGACCCCTTCTCCCCCGCAGAAAGGCCAGGAGGGGCACCAGGGCCAGTAGCCATAGTAGTTCAGGATGATTGAAATGAATCACGATCCACCTCCTGCCACCAGGGTGACGTCGTTAATGACGACAGGTATTGCGGTTTTTTTTGGAATGAGCCTGTGACCCCATGCCCACAATCTGTGAAGTGGCGATGGTCCTTTCAAATCCTCTGCACCAAAAGGGTCTCCGTCACCAACTGATGACTCCTGTTCGACGGGCTCATCCTCCGGACAAGGTATGGTCTTCTCGACGAACTGCCAAGCGCTCTGGTGCATCGCCTTCATCTGTTCCACTGAGAGGGTGTAACGGGCGAACTTTGCCAGATCGCAGTGGCCCAAGAACTCTTCCAGGACCCGAGTGTGCTCACTCAGGATCAATGGCCTGCCTGAGGCGAGACGACGCATGAACTCCTCTGTGGTGTGATGGGTCGCGCCGAGATTAAAGCGTTTCTCGATATATGTCCTAATCGCATCTGAAACCGCCACAGAAAACTCCTCTGCCTTATCAGGCCGCATCAGGGCCCTGGCCTTCTCCAACCGCTCAAGTGCGATCTTGTGGGAGCTTTTAGGCCTGAGCGGTCTGCCTTTAAGAATCAATCGCCATATAGCCCATGCAATCAACAGGAGAAGAAGGACTCCGCCGGCATAGACGGCCCACAACCACGGGTAGGGTATGCTGATGGGCCCCCTTATATCCCGGATATCTTCCTCGATCTTCGCTTGGGGCATGGTTCCAGACTGTGATGGTGGTGATACCTGGAAAACCAAAGGCGCCCCCGGAGCTGTGGTCTTTGGGTCTTGCAGCAACTGAGGGGAGGGTGCTGCGTTACCCTGTGAGGCCTGTAGCGCATCCCCGCCGAGAAGAATGGTGAATCCTACTGCGACTACTATGGCAATCCTGATTAGACGCTTCATCAATGTCTCCTCCTTTCCCGCGAACGGAAGAAATTAAGCAGCATAGGGAGATAAGGTCTGTCCGTTGAAAGCTCCAGAAGATCCACGCCTGAGGAAAAGATTGCCCTCCTCAGTTCATCGCGACGTTTGCTGGCCAATTCTGAAAAGCCGTTCCGGATATCAGCGCGGGTGGTGTCTAGCTCCACCTGCTCACCGGTCTCTGAATCCTCAACCGTGAGCAGCCCGATATCCGGAAGTTCCCGCTCTCTCGGATCATTGACGGAAACTGCTACCAGGTCATGGTGCCGGTTCGTTATCTGCAGCTTAGGTCGAAGCCCGTCGAGCGAGGTGCTGAAGTCTCCGGGGAGGCAGAAGTCTGAGATAAGAAATGTCACTGCCCGTCGCCGGATCACCTGATTAGTGAAATCCAGTGCCGCCACAAGGTCCGTATTCCTGCCTGAGGGCTGGAAAAAGAGGATCTCACGGATGACCCGCAGGATATGTGACCTGCCCTTTCCAGGAGGTATGTAGAGTTCAGCATCGTCTGTGAAGAGGATCAACCCCACCTTATCGTTATTGCGGACCGCGGAAAAGGCCAAGACGCTCCCAAGTTCTGCCATCATTTCCCGCTTGCTCTGGGTTGAGGAGCCAAACTCGCCCGAGGCACTCACGTCGATGATGAGCATGATCGTCAGTTCACGTTCCTCAGTGAATTTCTTTACAAAGGTCCGGCCCGTACGAGCGGTCACATTCCAGTCAATGGTCCTCACGTCATCACCGGGCACATATTCCCGCACCTCTTCAAAGTCCATGCCAGAGCCTTTGAAGACAGAATGGTAATGGCCGGAGAGGGTATCATCCACCAGGCGGTTCGTCTTGATTTCCACCTGCCGTACTTTCTCAAGGATTTGGCTGCTGATATGAGTATCCATGTCTTCCCTTCCTCTCTATTGGACAGAGATCCGTGAGGCTATCACGCTTATCAAATGACCTAGAGCTATGGGACCGGAATGGTATCCAGGATCTTCCGAACAATATCCTCGCTTCTCAGGGCCTCTGCCTCGGCCTCATATGTAATGCCTATGCGGTGCCTGAGTACATCCATGGCAATGGACTTTACGTCTTCGGGCGTGACATATCCGCGACCGCGTAAGAATGCCATTGATTTACTGGCCATTTTCAGATTAATGGTGGCCCTGGGAGAGGATGCGTGTTGGATATATGGCCTAAGTTCCAGGTTAAAGGATTCTGGATCCCGGGTGGCATAGACAAGAGAGACGATGTAGTTCTTGACCTTTTCATCCATATATATGGTGTTAACAACCTGACGTGCCCGGACAATGTCCTCCACCCTGACCACCGGGTTTACCCTGACAGGAGGCTGTGTGGTATCAACGGCGTCAAGGATGATACGTTCTTCCGATACGGATGGGTAGGTGATGAGCACCTTGAGCATGAAACGGTCAATCTGGGCCTCGGGCAGGGGATATGTTCCTTCCTGCTCTATGGGGTTCTGTGTGGCCATCACCAGGAATGGATCCGGCAAGGGATAGGTCTTTTCCCCGATTGTTACCTGCCGCTCCTGCATGGCCTCGAGCAGGGCGCTCTGAACCTTTGCTGGCGCACGGTTAATCTCGTCTGCGAGAATCAGATTTGCAAAGACCGGTCCATGTTTCACAATAAACGAAACGTCCTGGGGGTTGTAGATCTCTGTGCCGATGATATCTGCGGGTAGCATATCGGGTGTGAACTGGATTCTCCGAAAGCCGGTCTGGATGGCAGCGGCCAGTGTCTTCAAGGCCAATGTCTTTGCCAGACCAGGAACCCCTTCGAGAAGGATATGCCCATTTGAGAGGAGCCCCACCAGGAGCCTTTCAATTAGGCGTCTTTGTCCTATGATCACCCGGCCTATTTCCTGCTCCAGGGGCCTTACCCAGGCAGAGGCCTCTTGGACGGAGTCGTTAATGGTCTGAATGCTGGTAAACTGGGGAATTGAATGCCTGGGCCCTCCAAACCCTTCACTTTGATCTTGCAATGCTGTCTGGATGTTCATGATGTCTCCTTTCTCTTTCAGTTGGTAATCGATGCCATCCCTAAGGCGTTTGGGCTGGAAGGTAACACGTCATCCTTACGAGAACCTTTCTCAGAAATTACAAGTCCGTAATGTTTGTAAATTCGTGATTTTTGAGGTTGGAAGAGTCTAGTGAAGGGGGGAGAGATGGGACTGGAAACTGGAAGCTAGAAACTGGAAACTAGAAACTCGGTAGGAACAGAGAAGGAATTTTCACATTATTTCAAGGCCCTTGTATCAAAGGCCGCAAAGGGGTTTATTGGACGCTGTATATTTCAACCTGCTCCGTCTTTCCCCTGATGGCAGTCTTGCCTAAAGAGACAATATCGAATTCCTGGGTCCTTAGGGCCTGTTTTGTATCACTGCTGATAAGGATATCTGTTCGGAACTGTTTGTTCAGGGTCTGTATCCTTGATGCAAGGTTTACGGCATCGCCCACCATGGCGTATACAAGTCGGTCCGGGCTTCCCACGCTTCCGGCCAACACCATCCCGGTATGGATGCCTATTCCGTGCCGGACAGGCTCATCCCCTGTTTCGCTGCGGCTCCTGTTGAGGTCTTGAAGTCGCCTTCTCATTTCCAGGGCCGCCATTACCGCCATGTCAGGGTGCCTGGGTTCGAGGACAGGTGCCCCAAAGACGGCCTCAA
This sequence comes from uncultured Desulfobacteraceae bacterium, assembly GCA_964452575.1. Taxonomy (GTDB): domain Bacteria; phylum Desulfobacterota; class DSM-4660; order Desulfatiglandales; family Desulfatiglandaceae; genus CAYVMN01. The sequence goes on from CAYVMN010000008.1 coordinate 23,553, forward strand.
TTTCGTCACCGATATATTGAAGTACGATTCCGTTATATTGCCGAATGGCCCGTTCCATCTCAGAAAAATAGGCATTCAGGAATCTTACAACGTCTTTTGGGTTCTGTCTCTCAACAAAGGGGGTGTAGCCACGAAGATCGCAAAACAGGATCGTTGCCTCGCTCAATTCCCCGTCAGGGGAGATCTCTCCCCTCAGGATCTTCTCGCTCACTTCGGGAGTCACATACTTGCCAAAGCTTAACTGGCAGATGTCTCTCTCTCTCTCAATCCCTTGATCATTTCATTTGTCTTGGTGGCTATCAGGCCGAATTCGTCATTACTTACGACCGGCACCTGTGTATCGTAGCGTCCTTGACCGACCTGCTCCATGGCCTCCACCTGGATATCAAGGATGCTCCTGAGGTTCTGAGAAAACCGCCTCAGGATTATGAGACCCAAAAAGAGGAGGACGGCAAAGGCAAAGAGGATTTCCTTAAACACGCCCCAGAATATACCAGGGCCAATTCGGTTTATATTGGCCAGGAGGAAATTGATATCCATAAATACCATCAGGGTGATGGCAAGGACCATGAAAAGCATTACAGTGATCATAAAAAAGAGCATTTTGCTGCTAACAGACAGGATTTTTTTGGGAGCAGGGATTTGGTCTCTCACCCCGGATGCCTTCAAGAGGCCAATAATCCTCTTTTCAGTGGCCAGATAACTCAGCATGCCACCGAAAAGCCCAAAGGAGAGGCAGCCAAGGACTATCTTGACGGCTGTCAGGCCGGGGGCATTGAAGTGTGCCAGATAAAGCCCTGCAATTAGGCACCCTGCGATAAGCCAGCTGATCAGGTCGGCGCAGAATTCTCTCCATGGGAGTGAATAGAGATCCTTCTTAGGCGAATCGACCCTTTTCAGCCCCCCATGGGTCTTTTGATAGAGATATCCCCTGAGGGGCAGGATCAATAGGACTGGAACCAGGGTACTGACTGAGGCCTTAAGATACCCGAGGCCCTCCAAGAAAGGTCAGATCTGCGCCCCGTATATAATGAGGACAATGGAAAAGATCAGGTAGGTTAGGATCACACTGATCATGACCGGATCTCCATTTAGGGATGGATTCTATTTTTTCTTAAAAACATACGTCTTTTAGTTCACTTATATATACTTTTTCTGAATCATATGTTCAAGGAGATAAAAGAGACCCCAGTGCCACAGACCTCTCTTGTAAGGGTGAAATGGAGGTTGACGACGGTATCATTAAGGATCATTCTTAAACAGATTGAGAGGAAATGGAGCGCCAATAGGCATAATGAGGCTGATCTCCAAACGGATGTCCTGCAAGTAGATTGGAGATTAAGATGAAAGGTCCGGATAAGGACAAGCCGGGATCTTTCAGGTGCAACTTGGTGAAACAGGGGTATGCGCCTGGTAGTTGTCGGGTAAGGGTGAACGGAAGACATATGCCTGCGTGTGTGGCCACACTGAAGGAGGAAGATGGAGAAACGTATCGAATGATCACCTCCATACACCTTTCAAGGCCTGAAAACTACCTCTCCATCTACCAGTCGGGATGCAACTTCTCCTGCCGAAAGTGCCATTCCTGGTATTTCAGTAAGGTCAAGAACGGCAAATGGTACAGGCCCCTCGATATCTTGGAGGAGTCCATTTCCTATGAAAAGACAGTTACCCTTGTTGAACCAAGGGAAAAGGCTACGGCCTGGCATGCCCATGATACCTGCCGGTGTTGTGGGAGGTGCATCCTACGCGGGGTGAGATCGGAATCGTGTCCAGGCGCCCTGGGTCCGCAGTCCATCAGACTGAGCCCTCAAGGGTTCGGTCCGGCGCGAAATATCGTGGCCTTTACAGGGGGGGGCATTACCTGCTGTCCCGAGTTCTATGGGGAATGTGCAAGGTTGATCAAAAGGCACACCAGTCTCTGGTTACTGATCGAGACCAACGGCTATGGGCTCACTCCTGAAAACCTGGATTACCTCAGGGATTCGGGTGTTGATGCCTTTTGGCTGGATATCAAGGCCCATGATCCGGAGACGCACAGGTGGCTTACCGGATGTTCCAACGAGCGCATCATGAACCTGCCTGAAGAGATCTGCAAAAAAGGGTTTGTGCTTGAAGTGCTGTCGCTGTATATTCCGGACCGTGTGGAAACACAAGACCTCGGCATGATCGCCAGGGCGGTGAGTTCAGTTGATCCCGGGATTCCCTTTACCATCCTGGCCTTTTTCCCAGAATACCGGATGAAGGACTTTAGACGGCCTACCACGGTTGAGATGGTAGAGGCATACCGGGAAGTGAAATCAACGGGGCTGACAAAGGTGCGACTGGATAATCTGGGGGTCTTCCTAAATACCGAAGAGGATCAAAAGTACCTAATAGAGAATGTGGATACAAAGGATTTCTGATCTTATAACGCCAGGCCTTTCAAGGGAGGAGAGAGGTGAAGGAGATCTGCAAGGACCTGAATGACGAGTATGAATCACTAGACGCTATTGTGGTCTCCCTTCCCGAAGACCGATGGGAGTTGATCACCCCTTTCTATGGTTGGACCATAAAGACGGAGATTGCCCACATAGCCTATTTTGATGGGACGGCCCGGCTGGCTGCTATTGATGGGGAGGGCTTTGCAAGGCACCTGAAAGAGGACTACCAGCACAAAGAGGCATTCCGGGCCAAACATGAGAGGATGAGGGCCTGGCCGCCAGACAGGGTCCTGGAGTACTGGCGAAAGGAGCGAAGGCTACTGGTAGATGCCCTCCTGCCCCTCAGGCCCAAGGATCGACTTCCATGGTATGGTCCCACCATGAGTGCCAGGTCTTTTGCAACTGCCCGCATCATGGAGACCTGGGCCCACGGCCAGGACATTGTGGATACCTTAGGGATTGATAGGGAGCCCACCAATCGACTTCAGCATATCGCCCATTTGGGAGTCACAACCTTTGGCTGGAGCTATGCCAACCGTGGCCTCCGGGTCCCGGATGTCCCTTTTCGTGTAGAGCTGACTGCCCCTTCAGGCGAGCCTTGGGCCTGGGGGCCGCCGGAGGCTAGAGATTCAGTGCGTGGGACGGCCGAGGATTTCTGTCTTGTGGTTGTCCAGCGTCGCCATGTGGAGGACACAGACCTGAAGCTGGAAGGCGATGTGGCGCGGGAGTGGATGTTGATTGCCCAGGCCTTCGCAGGGCCGCCGGCAACAGGCCCAAAGCCAGGGGAAAGGACCGGAAAGCCGGGACGATTTCGGGGGTGAGATGAATTCACTTAAGGGGGTTATGGAGTCAAGAAACGTAGCGGTTATAGGGGCCTCCAGGGATCAGGTAAAACTGGGATCCTTGCTCCTGAAAGGGCTTAAGGATACGGGATTCAAAGGACACATAGCAGGGGTAAACCCAGGCGGAGGGGAGGTCTACGGGGTTCGGTTATATCGCAGCCTTGATGAAATCCCTTTTCCGGTGGAACTGGCGGTCATGCTCATTCCCCCACGGGTTATTCCACCCGTCCTGAATGACTGCGCACGGAAAGGGGTAAAGGGTGTTGTCATCTCCTCCGAGGGATTTGCCGAAGCCGGTGAGGAGGGACTGCGCTATCAGGAAGAGGTGAGCGCCATATTTCGATCCACTGGGATGAGGGGCTTTGGACCCAATACCATGGGGATTGTGAACACGGATACTGGACTGGCTACCTCCTATTTTGTCAACAAGCATATGCTCCGGCCTGGATCCATAGGGGTTGCAGCTCAGTCCGGCATCTTCGTTGGGGCGTTGCTGCGATATCTCAGTTCCCGTAAGGTCTTTCGGATGTCCAAAGTGCTGGGCCTGGGGAATAAGGTGGATGTGGATGAATCCGATGCCTTGTCCTATCTAAAGGAAGACGAACAGACGCGCATAGTGGCAATGTATCTGGAGGATATTAGGGACGGCAAGCGATTCCTGAAGGTGGCGAAAGAGGCGGTTATGCAAAAGCCTATACTTCTCCTCAAAGGTGGGCGAACCTCTGAAGGGGCAAGGGCCACGGCCACCCATACGGCCAGCATGGCGATGGATGATCGGGTCCTTACAGGGGCCTTGAGTCAGGCAGGGGTCTTGCCTGTGCGATCCATTGAAGAACTCATGGCAACCCTGACCGGGTTCCAATTTAACCCTTTGCCGCAGGGGAATCGTATCGCCCTGGTGACCTATAGCGGCGCCCAGGCAATTATGAGCATTGATGCTGCAACCGAAAGGGGGCTCATGCTTTCCCGTTTCTCGAAGGAGACGGTTGATCGTTTGAGCCGGGTGATTGCTACTCCTTCGAAGAGGCAAAACCCTGTGGACATCTTCCCGGACATGATGGCCCACGGCTTTGAGAAGACGGGAAGGGAGGTCCTTCGCGCCCTGCTGGAAGAAAAGGACGTCCACGGGATCTTCTTTATCTCTTTCGCCACCCCGACAATGGAGCCCTATCTCCCCGTAGTTGAGGAAATTCGGGAACGGGGCAGCAAACCGGTTTTCTTTTCCCTCCTTGGCGTCAGGGAAGAAGTGGAGGCGTGTCGATCCTTTTTGGAGGATAATGGGATTCCGTTCAATCTCTTTCCCGAGATGTCTGTTCAGGTCTTCGGCAACATGTGGCGATACGCAAGGACTCTCAGGGCCTTGCCGCAAAGGCAAAAGGATCAGGATCGGCGTACCCAAGACCAGTCACTCCCAATCCTAGAAGCCCATGCCGAGCGGGTGACCAAGGATATGGGGAAGGAGTTTTCGGTTTGACCCTTTCGCTAATTTGGTGTTATTTGCATTAATGGATCCAAAATGCCCTCATGAACGATAGGGGCGGATGATTAGAGAGGAGGTAAAGGCCTATGTCTAAACGCGTCGGGGTTATTGGTGCAGGTGTCACTCCTTTTAAAGGCGCCTGGCGAGAGAAGACCTATTATGAACTGGCCCAGATGGCCACGCGCGAGGCGGTGATGGATGCCCAAATCGCAATCCAGGATGTAGATGCGGCCTTCTACGGGATTTACAACGACATCTTTGAGAGGACCGCCATTCCTGAGCACGCCATCCATGGGCTCTGCGGCATGCAAAACAAATTCGGCATCCGGATTACCACGGGCGGCGCCACAGGGGCCTACACCATGTCCGCTGCCCACGCCTACCTGGCTGCTGGGAGGTTCAAGACCGCCCTTGTCCTTGGGGTAGAGAAGGCTACCGACTGCTTTGATTTTTTGTCCATGTCGGCCACGCCTGAGGTCATTAAATCGATCGGATGGTCAGGGGATAGTTTCTTTGAACAGCCCATAGGATGGTCGGCATCAGACAGTTATGCGGAGGTGGTGCTGGGGTACATGGACGAATACCCTGGAGATCTGAAGCCGGAGATAACGGCCCAAATCTCATCCCAGTTGAGCCAGCAGGTGAGGGGCAACAAATACGCCCAGAGGCAGTTCGATCAGGTAACACCGGAAGAGGTCCTGAACTCAAGACTGGTGGTATATCCCTTCAGGGAGCTTGAGATATGTGTCTATACCGAAGGGGCGGCCGCGCTGGTTATGGCTGAAGAGGAGACGGCAGAGGCGATCTCCAGGAATACCGGTAAACCCGTGGTATGGATCAGCGGTGTGGGCGAGGCAAACGAGCACTCCTTTGCTGGAAAAAATCAGAAAGATATGTCCCGAATCATGTCCGATTACTATGCCTCTCGGCGGGCCTATGAGATGGCCGGCATCAAGGATCCCACAGAATCTATCCAGATCGTAGAACTGCACGATGCCTTTGTACATCAGCTGGAAATAAGCATGGCCGAGTTTGGGCTGGTTCCCCTGGGGAGAGCCGACTCCCTTATAGAAGACGGCCTCATGACCCCTGGTGGAAAATATCTGGTGAATCCCTGTGGGGGGCTGATCTATTGCGGACATGCAGTTGGGGCCAGCAATATCATGTCTGCCTGGTCTGCCCGTAATGAACTGATCAACAGGGGGCTTAAGACGGCCCTGGTTCATGGAACCGGGAGTACCATTGCCCAGTATACGGCATGTCTGGTCCTTGAGCACGAATAGAGGGAGGAGGAGAGGTTATGGATACACAAAAGGAAAAGGTTATTTCTTCAAAGTATATTCCTGATGTCGGCTCTTACATACAAAATATAGAAGGCAAGGATTATCTCATTGCCAATGACGCCATGTACACCTTTTACCGGAGGAGCAAAGGGGAGCTCTCGCCCTTTTTCATGGCCCTCAGAGATGAGAAGAGGCTTCTTGGATGTAGGTGCTCAGAATGCGGACTGGTAAGGGTCCCGCCTTTTCTGACCCGCTGCCCAGACTGTAATTTTGCGCCAACGGAACTGATTGAGGTGGAGCAGGTGGGGGTAATGAACAGCACCCCTCCCATCACCTATTTTGCCACTTCCCTCTTCCAGGACATGGCACCCTATGGAAGGGGGCGTGTCATATTCAAAGGGACTGATACGGCCCTGGGCGTCAATCTTTATGCCACCACGGGTATTCTGGTGCCAGGGATCATCAACAGAGGAACAGAGGTGAAGCTCGTCTTCAGGGATCGTCGGATAGGAGAGATGACGGATGTGTTCTGCGTGCCCACATCAGAACTGACCCCTGAGCAGATTCAGAGAAAAGGCCTGCAGGAATCCGAGATTGACTGGGAGTCTCCAGTGGAGCCTGACCTGCCCGTGGCATCTGACGAGGATATTGCACTGTTCAAGGAGGCCTTTTGGGGAATTACATCCATCGTTGAGGAGATGAATGTCAATGAACGGGCCCGAAAAGACATCGCGGGCTGGAAGAGGGATGTCCTTGTGAAGACGCGAGGCGGCCACTTTGCCATGATGATTGATGACGGAGATATCAGGGTAGAGGAGAAGGACCTCACATCCCCGGATTTTGTCATGGTATGTGAAGACCCTCGAACGCTGCTTGATGGACTCGCATACAGGGGCGCCATCACCGATTCGGTCATAAATAAGAAGCTATGGATAAGCAAGAACATGGAGTTTAATACGATCTTCAAACTGGACAGAATGGCACGATCAGTGGCCCGGTCAAAGAAGACCTGAAAATTCTCCCGCAGGAGGCCAACCGAGGCAGGAGGGCAGTCTCATTCGCAGCGGGCCCCGCTGAAATAGGCCTGCCCAGGACAATGGATCACTTCTCAGGCCATACGGGTTCCCTCTTCTCATTCATGGCGGTCATACCCTCTATCGCGTCCGGCATCAGGGCCTGAGATGCCATCATCTCTTTGGCGTAATGATAGGCCTGTGCCTCAGCCATTTGGATCTGCTGGTAATATACCCGCTTGCCTATACCCAAGACATGAATGCTGTATTGGGCAATCTCTTTGGCCAGGTTCCAGGTCTCCTCTTCCAATTTGTCGTCAGGAACTACTCGATTCACCAGGCCCCACTCTAGGGCCTCCTTCGCGCTGATAAACCTCCCTGTAAAGAGCATCTCCAGTGTCCTCTTCTGGCCGACGGCCCTGCTCACTGCCACGGTGGGTGTGGAGCAGTTGTAACCGATCTTGACCCCAGTCATGGCAAACTGGGCGCCTCTTTCAGCAGCAACCACCAAATCGCACCCTGCCGCCAGATGGCACCCCCCTGCCATGGCAATACCATGGACCTGCGCAATGATAGGCTGAGGAACGGCCCGCATCAGGAGGTAGAGATTGATGCAGGTCTGGAAGAGACACCGCACATCATTCAGTGCCTGACCCAGGATTTCGGCCTTGTCATGACCCGAGCAGAAGACAGGGCCTGCCCCTTTGATGATAACGACCTTGGCGCTCTTTTTTTCTGCAGCCTCTGTGAGGCATGAGATCATTTCTTCTTCGGCCTCACGGCCGAGGGCATTCCGCTTTTCAGGGCGATTGAGGGTGAGGACCCCAATCCTCTCTCTTTCTTCGTAAAGGATATACTTGTAAGCCATAGTAACCTCCTCATATCAAATTCTTGACATCCACAAGGATTCCTACCGGGAATTTCTCCTAAGGCCTTGCGCCTCATAACCCAGTATCCCTATTTTTTCCACTCCCTGTCCCTCAACTGACGTCTCAGGGCCTTGCCCGAGGCAAGGCGCGGGATCTCGTTAATGAACTCGACCGCTACAGGCACCTTATAAGGGGCCATCTTCTGCCTGCAGTAATCTCTGATCTCATCAAAGGTGGCGGTTTCTCCCTCCTTCAGGTGAATAAAGGCCTTGGGGGTCTCGCCCTTTAGATCGTCCGGGATGCCCACAATGACAAGGTCCTTGATCTTGGGATGGCCCAGCATCATATCTTCTACCTCCGAAGGAAAGACCTTTTCCCCGCCCACATTAATCATATCCTTTTTCCGGTCCACTATGTACGCGTAACCGTCCTCGTCCATGTAAGCGATATCTCCGGAGTGGAACCAGCCCTCAGAATCAAAGCTCTCTCGGGTGGCCTCCTGTCTATTAAGGTAGCCGTTTGTAACGCAGGTCCCCTTGACACAGAGTTCCCCCTGCTCGCCCGGAGGCAACTGATTGCCCTTCTCATCGATCACTTTCATAACCGCGTCGGCCATGCCCTTTCCGCAGGATCCGATCCTGGTCTCGGTATAGGGTGAGGTAGCGCCCACGCACGAGACCTCTGTCAGCCCCCATGCCTCTGCATAACGCCACCTGAGTTTTTCCTCTACCTGGCGGATCAGATTCTCAGGCATCTTGGTTGCGGCCGACAGGCAGAAGACCACGGAGGAGATATCCCTTTTTTCAAGATCCTCCTGCCTGAGAAGCAGGTTGTACATGGGAGGGACGCCCTGGAAGACCGTGGGTTTGAGCCTTTCTATATCATCAATTGCCTTATCAGGATGGAAGCGCTCTACAGTGATGACAGTCCCGCCCCTGGACAGCATACCTAATGTTCCGTTTACCAACCCCCAACAATGAAAAATAGGGGTCGCCACCATTATGGTGTCATCTGGTCTGAAGTGGACCTTGCCGAACTCGGTTGAATTATGCCAGATGTTGAGATGGGTGGCCATGACTCCCTTGGGCCAGCCCGTGGTGCCGGAGGTGTACATCAAATGGCAGAGGTCGCTGCCTTTGGTTTGGGGCGCCGGGAACACACCTCGTCCCTTTGACAACATGGTCTTGAAATTCGGATAATCTTTACCTTCCTCTTTTTCCAGGAGAATTATGTCGGTCAGCGATTCCACCTCAGGGATTAGCGATTCAATAATAGAGAGCCTCTTTGAGTCAACAAGCACGGCCTTTGAACTGCAATCATTAAGGATATATGAAACCTCTGTTTTCTGGAGCATGGCATTGACGAGATTGAGCGTCACTCCTGCCCTTACGGCCCCCATATAGGCGACGATCAGTTCAGGGATGCTCGGCAGAAAGACCGATAGCACATCCCCCCGCTTGAGACCCAATTCCGTCAGGCCCAGCGAGGCGCGATTGATGAGGGCATCCAGGTCAGAGTAAGAAATACGACGTTCACCAAAGATTATCGCCGTCTTAAGAGGATTTTCTCTTACATGCCTTTGAATTATATTGGATACATTCATTTGGTGCCTTTTGCACTGGAAACTACATCTCTTTAAGTAGAATGATCGTTTCATTGAGGTCACCGGAAATATAGAAGAATCTGAGTAATTCTGTCAATCCTTGGAGAAAAATCTGTCATTCACAACTCAATGCTTGGCATAAATGAGATCCTGTGTTAGTAAAATAAACTTCGTGCATTCCGCTGCCTGAAAGGGCTTAGGGAAACTGCGAAATCTAATGAATCCGAATACGGTTTTGGCTGGTTGCATGATTGGAGATAACAAATAATTTCTGAGGAAAGTGATTCTATGACAGGATTAAACCACATCCCGCTGGGGGTAGGCTTTTACCCAGATTGGTTTTACAGGCATTATGGCATCTCCTTCGGGAAAGAATACTACTTTGATCCAGAAACACGGGTTGAGGCCAGGATGGAGATAGACAGGCGGCTTTACGATAGGTTCGGAGATGTGGGGCTGGGTGATCCGGACCCAAAACCCAAGCCCCTGATTACCTTCGGCATGGTCATGCTTCCGGCCATCTTCGGTTGTGAGATAGTGTTAAAGGATGACGCGCTCCCATGGGCCATGCCGCTTAACCTCTCTGAAGATGAGGTGATGAACCTGGAGGTCCCGGACCTATTCAACTCCTACCCAATGACCAATGTGATCAAACAGATCGACTATCTGAAAGACAAATATGGGAAGGTAGTGGGTGATATCAATGTAACCGGTGTTCAGAACCTGGCCCTCAAGATCAGGGGAGACCAACTATACTATGATTATTATGAGAACCCAAAACTATGCCACCATATCCTCAAGATATGTACAGAGTGCATCATTCAACTCTTCCAGTTCATTTACAGGATAACCGGAAGCGGTGCAATTGATGTCACCCCCATGTGCGATCCCCGGTTCTTTGTCATTCCCAATTGTACCGTAGAGCAGATCTCATTAAAGACCTATGAGGAATTCATCCTGGATTACGACAATCAGGTGGCTGACGCATGTCACCCTCTTGGGATACATCACTGCGGATCTGTAAACGAGGTCTTGGACGGGTATTCAAAGGTTCGCCATCTAACGTTCATTGAAATGGGGTTCGGTTCAGACGTAAAGAGGACCAGGGAGGTCTTCGGCCCAAGGGTGGCGGTCAACGCGAGGATAAGCCCGGTCTTGATGAAAAACGGGACAACCCAGGACGTGGAGGGCAAGGTTCGCAGTCTGATCGATCAGGGAGCCCCTCTGAGAAATTTTTCGATCGATACAGTTGGACTGACTTACGGCACGCCAGATGAAAATGTAAAGGCAGCCCTTAGAACCGCCAGGGAGTATGGAAAGATAGATCGAGATGCGCCTTCTGCCCAGGGCAGACGGCACCTTTTTGATTTCCGGGCAGCTGGAAGAACTGTGGAAACCACCGTGAGCAGCGCAACAAAGACCGTTGTCATTGGACCTGATCGGCCGCTGGTCATCATCGGGGAGCGGATTAACCCCACGGGTCGGAGAAAACTGGCCGTGGCCCTTGAGAAGGGAGATCTCAAACTGGTTCAGAGTGAGGCCCTTAAGCAGGTGGAAGAAGGGGCACACATATTGGATGTGAATGTGGGTATATCGGGAATAGACGAACCCCGGATGTTGAGAGATGCCATACTTGCGATACGTGAGGTCACAGACGCCCCCCTTTGTATTGATTCGGCCCTCCCTGCGGCCCTTCAGTCCGGTCTGGAGGCCTGTGATGGAAAGGCCCTCGTCAACTCGGTAAATGGTGAGAGAGAAAAGCTAAGCAAGGTGCTGCCCTTGGTCAAGTCCTATGGCGCTGCGGTAATAGGACTCACTATGGATGATGATGGCATCCCCGGAGAGGCGACCAAACGCCTGGAGATAGCCCGGCGGATCGTTGAGAGGGCGGAACAGGAAGGAATCCCCCGGGAAGACGTAATCATTGACCCCCTGGCCATGGCCATCAGCGCGGATGAGAGGGCAGGCAAAGAAACCTTGAGGGCACTTCAATTAATCCGTGATGAACTAGGCGTGAACCAGACCCTTGGGCTTTCCAATATCTCATTTGGCCTTCCTGAACGCCCTTCCATTAATTCCGTTTTCCTGGCAATGGCCGTCCTCAGTGGGCTGACCTGTCCCATTGCTGATCCAACGCTGTGGGAGATTCGAAGGGCTATCTTCATCGCTGACCTATTGTTGGGCAAGGATGAGTTCTGCATGAACTACCTGGCTGCCTCTGGAAAGAGATTTGGAAAGACCGAATCGATTATCAAGCAAAGAGACGAAAAGGAGGAGAAGTCAGGTCTTGAGGCCATTAGAGACGCCATCATTGCCGGCAGGGGCAAGGTTGCAACCGACCTGACCAAAAAGGCCCTCGACGAAGGTGTTGATCCTCACTATCTAGTTAACAATTACCTCGTTGAGGCCCTGAATGTAGTGGGGGATCGGTTTGAGAGGAAAAAGATTTTTGTCCCTGAGATGATGATGGCCGCCAAGACGATGCAGGCCTGCCTTGACCTAGTCAGCCCGTTTCTGAAAAAGGAGGTGCACACCGCCTTGGGCACGGTCGTCTTAGGTACCGTTTTCGGCGATTTACATGATATCGGAAAGAACCTCACCAAACTACTTCTCGAGAGTTCGGGGTTCAGGGTAGTAGACCTTGGGGAAAATGTGCCCCCTGAAAAATTCGTTGAGGGTGCAAGAGGACATAACGCGGATATAGTAGGACTCTCATCCCTTTTGACGACCGGAGACCCTCATGTGGAAGAGACGGTTCGGGAAATCAAAAATAGCGATCTCTCAGGCAAGGTCAAGGTCATTTGCGGTGGGGCTGCCTTGACCCCCAGGTTTGTCCTTGAGGTGTGCAAGGCCGATGCCCACGCCAAAGATGCTGCGGCCGGAGTAAAAAAGATCAAGAATATGCTGGGTATCGGCACCCAACCGCCACCTTTGCCTTCTTGGAACAGGGAGTTGTGAGGGGTGAGCGACGTCCTTTTTTTGCCGTGGGAGAGGCGTGGAGAGGCCGATGGGCATCGGAGTGTCCTGCAACTGGCCCAGGCACTCGCTCTTCCTCTTCAGTCCAGTTGCGGTGGCAAGGGCAGATGCGGCAAGTGCAAGGTCATTGTAATAGAGGCTGAGAAACCGTTGCCTCTCCTGAGCGAGCGAGAAAGGGAAATTCTGGGCCCGCTCATCCACAAAGGCTATCGTTTGGCCTGCGAGACCGTCCCTATAGGGGGAGCTAAGCTGAGGGTCCCTGAAGAAAGCCAGGTCAACTACAAAATCATCCTGGCTACAGATACCCCGCACCCATATACCTCCCGCCTTCGTCCCAATGTGGGCAACTACTATGTAGAGGTCCCGCCACCGGTCATCGACTCCGTCATGGCAGATCGAGAAAGGCTACTCCTGGCACTCCAGGAGGCGTATGGGTTGACCGGGCTTACGGTTGATACCTTTGCCCTCAAGAAGGTTCCTCGCCTTCTCCGTTCCTCGAAAGAAGGAATAATTGCGACCATCTGGAATAAAAAGGAGGTGGTTGACCTCAGTGCAAGGCATGAGGGAAGCTTGCTGGGTATGGCCTTCGATATCGGTACCACTACGGTAGTCGGATATCTCATCGACCTCCAAAACGGTAAGACCCTCTCGGTTAGATCGGCCCTCAATCCTCAAATTGCCTTTGGGGCTGACGTCATCAGCAGGATATCATTTTGCCAGGAGAAGGATGACCACTTAGAAGAGCTGCGCCTCAGGATCTTAGAATGCCTTAATGGACTGATTTCGGAGGCAGCCATGGAGGCAGGGATCGATTCTAAGCTGATCTCAGAGGGAACCGTGGTCGGGAACACCGTGATGCACCATATATTGTTGGGTCTGGATCCGCGGTATCTGGCAATGGCTCCCTATCCGCCGGTCTTACAGCCCGGCCAGGACTTCAAGGCCCGAGATCTTGGCCTCAGGATCAATAGCTCAGCCTATGTTCACCTATTGCCGCTCAAGGCCGGATTTGTGGGGAGCGATACGATTGCCTGCATCCTTGCCACAGGCCTTTACAGGAGTAAGGTTCCGTCGCTTCTCATTGACCTGGGTACAAACGGCGAAATCGTTCTCGGGTGCAAAGACCGGCTGATTGTCTGTTCCGCTGCGGCCGGCCCTGCCTTCGAGGGTGGCCACATCCGCTGCGGCATGCGGGCTGCCGATGGGGCGATCGAGCGGATCAAGATCCATCCGGGGAGAGGAGGGGTCGATCTCAAAACGATTGGCGCCCAACGCCCCTTGGGGCTATGCGGGTCAGGCATCATTTCGGCGACAGCGGAGATGGTAAGAAACGGGATTATATTAGAAAGAGGGAATTTTAACGAAGAAATTGTATCCCCCCGGCTTCGTCAAGGGGAAGATGGCTGGGAATTTGTCCTTGTATGGGCATCCGAGAACGGCAATGACCATGATATCGTGGTCACACAGAAAGACGTGGCAGAATTTCAGTTGGCCAAGTCGGCCATCTACGCCGGCGCAACCTTATTGACGGAACTTTTTGGCGGTGAGCAGATCCGCCGGATTCTCCTGGCAGGGGCATTTGGGAATTATGTGGATCCCCTCGACGCCCGCTCAGTAGATCTCCTGCCAAACTGCAACAGGGCTGAGGTCATTAGCGTAGGGAACGCGGCCGGATATGGCGCCTGCCTGGCGCTAGTTGACCGAAACAGACGAAGAGAAGGGAAGAGACTCGCTGTAAAGTTGCAATACCAGGAGCTTGCAGCGACCGAGCGGTTTCAGGATTTTTTCATAGAGGGGATGCGCTTTAGGTCGGCCCACGATCATGAAGATAATTTGTGATAGGCCGATCCGGCGGTGGAACGGGCCTTCCTACTCCCCCAATTCCTGACTTAAGGCGGCATTGTTGGTATAGCCTTCAACTACTTTTTGGGGATCTATCTGAAGGAGCTCTGCGTAAGACTTCAAGAAACTTCTCAGATAGACCATGGGAGGAAGGTTTTCAAACTGATCCTCTTCGATCGCTCTCAAGAAAGACTTGCGGATCCTGGCGACTTCAAAGACCTCTTCCAGGCTTATCCCGATTGATTCTCTTAGCCTTTTCAGATCACCTCCCGAAATCAATTCCTTTGAGAGGATGTCATTGGATATGGCTATTACGTCTTTGTCTTCAGCCCTTCTCTTCACTCTCTCAACCAGGGCCTTATTGTCTCCGCAACTATCCGTTGGAAAAAGGGGGATCGGCTCTTTCTGTGTCTTCTTAAACAGGACAGAGCCGTCAACAACTCCTTCCTTGACAAGAACCCTATCGTATGCCCTTCTTTTATCTTCGTCTATCAACGTAAGAAATGCCTCCTCTATCCTTTTCAGGATCTCGACCCTTTCATCTTCCGAAAAGAAAGAGTACGAAATAATAGAGTCTTCTTCATAGATTGAAAGTTCATTCTTATATGCCTGTCTGATCTCAAAATAGGAGGCATTCATAGGGATTTCCAGAATTTCGTAGTAATTCAATTCCTCAAATTTTTTCATGATAGCCTTGGTAGGTCTCAGACCCGTGTTGGGCATTCCCGGTTAGTTTGTCGGCGATATCCTTCAGGTCCTGTGCCGTAGGGGTATACGGGTACTTGGTAACGTAGGGCCTGTTGGACAAGACTGAATCGTGGACCCTTTCATCATAGCTGACATTTCCCAGGAATTGAAATTCCGAATGGAAATGCCTGTTGCAGACCGTTTCAATCTTTTCTCCGAGGCTTTCATCAATCCCCTTCTGAAACTGGTTCAAAATGAGCTTGAATCTGAATTCGCTCAATTTCTCCAGCAAGAGCTGGCCTTTGGCGGGGTCTTTTTCGGTCAGGGCCTCTAGGACATCAGACGATTTGACGGCAGCACCTGTATTCCCCAGGTTTGCGATGATTCCCCTTGCGATTTCAAGGAAAACGCCCTGCTTCAGGATCTGCTTCAGCTTTCTCAGATAGGCGGCCCTTATAAAGCGTGCCGTGTTTTCGATCGACATTGGTTCAGGGGTGAATACAAACAGGCCTTCGTTTGAGATCAGAAAAAAATCGAGTGTGTTGAATGCGGTCCCAGCTCCCAGATCCAACAAAATGTAGTCATAGGGGAGTCTCTTAATGGCCCTGATTATTTTGAGCTTCTGTGCATGAAACAGGTTGGCAATCTCAAGGGAGCAGTTTACTGAGGTCACAAGAGAGAGATTGGGGACCACAGTGGGTACAACTACTTGATCAAGTCCTTTGCAGGTCTTGTTTAAAAATTCATCCAACCCGATTTTTGGATTTCGTATACCAAAACAGGTGTGTAGATTTGCTCCACCCAGGTCCAAGTCGACCAGGACCACTTTTTTCCCGTTTTTTGCCAAGAGCGTGCCAAGATTGGCCGCTATGACCGTCTTTCCCGTGCCCCCTTTTCCACCACCTAATGGGAATATGCGTGACACCTTCCCACTCCCTGGGATTAGGCCCCGGGATACACCCGGGGTTATGATTCCGATTCCTCGGGCAAGGCGCCGCCTTCGCCTGACGGCTTTAAGAGATAGTTTTACCCAAATCAAATTATAATTAAACGTATTTCTTTAAATGTCAAGGGATATGTATTTAAAAAAAGGACAAAATCAGGATTGGGGATTTCGGGTGCCACAAATTTACGTTATTTTTTGATTTGGTTCTTTCGGTACTGCCAATAGGCCTCTCTTAGTGCAATGTAGGGGTCGAGAGCCGCCTTTTTGAAGGACTCGTATTCACCGAGGCTAAGGGAGGTGTTGTTTACCCAGTCGTAGGACCTGACCGAGAGGTTAGCGGCCCAGCTCTCCCCAAAGATATCCAAGGGATTGACAAATTGGTCTCCCACCCATCCTACGGTATCCCTGAGGGTTGATGGCCCCAAAACGGGTAAGTTGATATAAAAACCAGGGCCAATCCCGTAAAAGGCAAGGGTTTGACCAAAGTCCTCCTCTTGTTTGTCCCAGTCGAGGGCCTGTTTCGCCACGTCCTGGAAGCCCAAGAAACCGGCGGTTGAATTAATAACAAACCGTGCTAATTCCTTTCCCAATCCCTCGAACTTGCCCTGCAAAAGACAATTGGCCGCACGAATGGGCATATAGAGGTTGGAGAAAAAATTACGGATGCAGATCCTTGCAACCTCAGGGAATACCATTTCGTACACCGTGCCAACGGGCTTGAGTACCCAGAAGTACAGCTTGTCATTGAACTGAAAAAAGGCACGGTTCAGTGGTTCGAGGGGATCGGGAATCGGTTCTTCCTCCTCGAAAGGCACTGCACCGTCTCCTGAATCACGTTCCGGCTCTTTACTCTCCTGTGGCTGAGAAGGCCTTGAGGCCACACTTGATGTCCCTGAAGATGTCTCGGGCCGGCCTTCTTCACCATTGATTACTACCCCTAGATTATTGACCTCCAGTGCCCGAGCCGGGTCATGCTCTGCCTCCTTGAAAGGAACAGATGGTGCTGCCCCTTCCCATGAGTAGCAGGGAAAGGAGGCAATAGCCAAGCAGCTGATAGAAATAATCAAGATCCGACGGAGAGTTTCCACGTCCCCCTAGTTCCTTTATTTATAGTCTTTGTACGTTTATACATTTTTCTTTTCAGCTACCAGTCCCCGCTCAGCCTTGGGCCTAATCTTGCGACACCTTTTCCTTAAGCTTCTCTATCAGGTCTTTGAAAGAGGAGTTCACCAGGATACTATTAAATTGCTTCCGATAATTGTTAATGAGGCTAACCCCTTGGACAGAAATGTCGTAAACGAACCATTTACCACCATCTTTCTTTACCCTGTAAATGACGGGAATCTCGGTCTCCTTCTTGGTGATGATCTTGACATTGACGGTTCCATAGTTTCCATCGACTGTCTCGCCTTCATAGAGAACCTTTTCGCCCGAATACGCACCTACCCGGTCCATATAGGTCCGTTCCAATAGCTTTCCGAAGAGGTCAATAAAGAGCCTTTTTTCCTCCTCAGTCCTCTTTCTCCAGTGCGTTGCAAGTGTCCTCTGTGACATCTCCACCCAGTCAAAGCGTTCATCTACGGCCTTGCGAATCAGCATGTTTCTTTCGCCCTTTTTCTCAGGCCTTTTCAACGCCGGATCCTTGAGAATAGCGATAATCCTGTCTGTTGTCTTCTTTATCCCTTCCATAGGCTCCCCAGCAAATGACGCCGCTGAAAAAGCGATGGTCAAATAGACCATAACAATGCCCTGCCACATGCGCCTTTGAGCCATACGCACCTCCCTCAAGACTCCCCACGAGCAGTACTAAAAAGGATCTCATCGCCGGCGGTCCGCTAGAGTTTTCCAAATATGTAGCTGGAGATCAGTTGTTCCAGATCCACCGCCGGCTGTGTATCTCGAATCCTACCGCCCGGGCCAACGAGCTCCTTCGCCCCGCCGGGGGTAATTTCAATATACTTCTCACCTATCAATCCCTTGGTTTTAATGGAGGCGATGGCGTCCTCCTGAATCTTGACTTCCACGGGGAGATTGATGGTCACACGGGCCTGATAGTCATCTAATGTAATCTCTTTGACCCTACCGACCTCCACCCCTGCTATTGTCACCGACGAACCTGTCTTGAGCCCTCCGCTATTGGAGAAAATCGCATTGACTTCATACCCCTTTCCACCCAAGACCTCCATTCTTCCAAGTTTGATGGACAGGTAGCCCAGGCATACGATCCCGGCAATTATGAACAGGCCCACCGCAAGCTCCAGATCAAATTTCTTCATTTCCCCTTCTTGCCCCCCTTCAAAATCTGCGGTCTTTGACCACTAATTTTGATTTCAGACCTTCAGGCATAACTTTTCAAAGAGTCTTCTGCTTCTTCGCCAAGAAACTCTCTTACAATTGGATCTTTCGACAAAACAAAATCCTCAGGGCTCCCTTCAGCCCAGACTGCACCCTCGTGTAGCATAGCCACCCTATCCACAATGGAAAAGATCTTCGGGATCTCGTGGGTCACGATTATCCCGGTAAATGATAGCATCCTGTGGCAGGAATCAATAAGTCTGAGGATAGAAAGCCCTATCACCGGATCGAGACCTGTAGTGGGCTCATCAAAAAGCATGATCTCCGGATCCATTACCAAGGCCCTGGCAATGGCAGCCCGTTTTACCATCCCTCCGCTTATCTGTGATGGGTACTTATGCTCCGAGCCAGAGAGACCAACCATTTCCAGCTCCTTGAAGACCTTACTTCGAATGAGCTCATCACTCAGCTTGGTCTTTTCCTTTAGAGGAAATGCCACATTCTCAAACACGGTCATAGAATCAAACAGGGCCCCCCCCTGAAAGAGGAAACCAAGCCTTTCTCTTAGCTCCCTCAGGTCTCTGCTACTGAGTCTGTTTATCTCTCTTCCCTCTATGATGACGCGCCCACTATCCGGCCTCATAAGTCCTGCAACATGTTTTACTAGGACGCTCTTACCGCATCCGCTCCCGCCGATCAGGGCCAGAATTTCCCCCTTTTCGATCTCAAGTGAAATCCCCCTCAATACCTCATTTCTATCAAATGACTTATGTAGATCTTCAATCCTTATCATAATCAAATACGTAACCGTTTAGGGGTTCAAAGGTTCAGGGGTTCAAGGTTGCATTCTTCTCCCCGAACTATATTCTAGAGGCATATTTATGTGAGAAGCACCCGGCTTCGTCATTTCCAATCTGAAAATTGGCGGTGCATTGGGAATTGTGTGGCAAAATCAGCATTTTTTACGAGGACTTCGGGTCTTCAATTTTGTCCTTGTCCCTAACCCTGAACGTTGAACC
>CAYVMN010000009.1:0-39041 GCA_964452575.1 uncultured Desulfobacteraceae bacterium
CTGTTTTGCAATTGTGGATGTTGGTGCCCAGAGACTGGGAATAAATGCCGTCAAAAATGGGATTTCAATGTTTTCCAGAGACTCATCCTACGGCGGTTACCATATCACCCAGGCAATCATGTCCGAATTCGGTGTCAACTTTGAAGAGGCAGAAAAGATAAAGCTGGGTGGCGCTGAAGCAGGTAACAAAAAGGAGGCCCTGGAGAGGATCTTTGCCTTTGAGGTCTCAACTTGGGTTCGGGAAATAGGACGAGCCCTGGACTTCGTGGGTAACACCTATCCGGAGGAAGAGATTGGGAAAATCTTTATTACCGGCGGCTCATGCAGGATTCCCGGCCTTCAGAAATATCTGGAATCCGAGCTAGATATACCGGTCGAGGAATTCAACCCTTTTAGAAACATTATGGTCAACGGAGCCATCTTTGACCATAACTACTTACAGCACAGGGCACATATGGCTGGAGTGGCAGTAGGCCTCGCCCTGAGAAGTATTGGCGACAAATGATAAGGATCAATCTCCTGCCCTTCAGGGCTGCCAGAAAGAAAGAGAATATACGGAGGCAGTCCAGTATTTTTTTTCTCTCAATAATCTTTCTATTCGCTTTGATGACATATCTTACTCTTAGTCTAGACAGTCAGTTAGCTGCCTCCAGGGCCGAGAAAGACAGGCTGTCCAAGGAGCTGGCCGGGTACTCAAAAATCACCCGGAGAGTGGCCAAGCTAAGACAGGAGGCCGCGGAGACCCGGTCCAAGCTGGAGGTAATCCGGGAACTTGAGAAGAAAAGGGTAAGGCCAGTTCAACTGCTTGAGGGAATTGCTACGGCGATCCCGAGGGGTAAATTGTGGCTGTCTTCGCTCAATGAAAAAGATGGGGTTTTGACCCTGACGGGGATGGCCATGGACAACAATACGGTGGCCCTCTTTATGACAAACCTTGAAAAGACGCGACATATGAAGTCCGTTGACCTTAGAAGCACGAGGCTCAAACACCTGGAGAAATATAAGACAAATGTCACCGATTTCGTCCTGATCTGTGGGAGCTCCTCCCAGAAGAGGGAAGCTGGGCCAAGAGACAAGGAAAAAAAGAGAACCCGGGAAAGGAGGCGTTAGGCCAAATGTCGAAGGCCTCTCTTTTTGAAAAGATCGAGAAGATAAAGAGGGCTCAAAGGATGATGATCTTCCTGGGGACATTTGTCTTCTTGGCCGGGGGCTTTTTCTCTCTGGTCTATATGCCCAAGGCCACCATGCTCTCCAGAACAACTGAAGACATTTCGAGTCTTAAACAGAAGATTGCGGTAGCCAAGAAGAAGGCAAGGAATCTAAAGACCCTAGAGGCCGAGGAGAGGGAGGTCAACGCCAAATTCATGGAGGCCTTAAAGCTCTTGCCTAATAATAGGGAGATCCCGAGCCTCTTGAAGGGCATAACTGAGCTAGGAAAGGAGTCGCGGCTGGAATTCCCCCTCTTCAGCCCTCAGGGGGAGAGACCCCAGGATTTTTACGTAGAGATTCCGGTCAATATTATAGTCAGCGGCAGATATCATGATATTGCTGCATTTTTTGATGAGGTGGGGCGTATGGACCGAATTGTGAATATCCTTGATATCTCCATGAAACCCCAAAAAGAGCTCTCTACCATGTTGGTAGCCAGTTGTACCGCAGTAACGTACAGGTTCAAAGGAAAGGGAGATGAAAAGAGGCCACAAGAAAAGAAAAAATAAGGGCCCTAGACCCATTATCCCAATTACCGGCCTCTTAGTGGCCCTGATCTTATTGCTCTGGCCCCTTACACCCTATTCGGGTTCCCCAGTGGTTTACAAGGAGGCCCGCCCAAAGAAAGATCTAAGAAAAGGCCTTGAGGAATCCAGGCGCAATTATAGCCTGGAGGACAAGACAGACCCCTTCCTTTCTTATCTCGTCAAATCCCAGCAGGCCCTCGATGACTTGGAAGAGGCAAGGAAGAAAAAACTGGCAGAGGAACAGGAGGATATGAAGAGGCGGAAGCTTGCAGCCGCAGCAAGACTAAAGGCCCTTATGGAACCCAAGACCGAGTTACAAAAACTGGATATCCCGCAACTCACCTTGACGGCTATCATCAAGGGAAAAGATCGCTCATGGGCCTTGGTTAGAGACATGAAGGGCACAGGATATATACTGAAAAAGGGAACCCCTATCGGAAAGAAGGGTGGTGTGGTCGAGGACATAGTGCTTGAGGCGAGGAAGACAGCCTTCGGAAAGGCATATACCCGGAAGGTCATCATTCAAGAACCCTATTTGTACCAGGAGGTGGACATAAGATACAGACCCATCGAAATGGAGATGGTCGACCGAGATTTTATGACGGAAGCTCCTAAGTAAAGGCCGTTAATACAAATGAGGATACGCATATGAAGAAGATACTCCGTACAGTCTTATCCATTCTCTTCCTCTCATGCCTGGTGTGTCAGGCCCATGCCACCGAGGAGGGTGACCGTTACCTCGATGAGACAGTTGACGATTTCGCCTCCTCTTTGATCAAACAAATCGCCAGAAGGTATTTTGATCTTGAGAAGAGGCCTGTCATAAAGATAGCTGTCTTTGATTTCATAGATGAAGGAGGCAACATCAGCGTAGGCTCCAGATATATATCCGATCTATTTAGACTCGCGTTTGGCCGAAACCCCCAGTTCCAGCTCGTGCCACTTCAAAAACTCGAAAATAACCCCCACATAAATGCCATATCATTTGGTAAGAACGGCCGTCTAAAGGAAAGACTGATAAATGAGCTGAAATCGGATGCATATCTCTTTGGGCAGATTAATACCTCTGACAGATCACAGTTTGTCTGTCAGGTAAGTCTATGGGGGATAAGGCAACCCCCAGATGGTTTTACCGGGGTCGAACCTATAGCTCTAAAAGAGCCGGAATTGCTATGGAGGCCAAATCTAACAAACTCCGGTTTTGATTTTTTCACCCAGGTGGTTACGGGCCCAGAGCAGGTAAAAGAAGGGCCGCAGGCCCAGGGGATAAACCTTGCCGACGTGATGTTTCTGACCCAGCCCATGTGTGACGACCTGAACCAGGCATGGCAGGTCAAGGCCGACGGCATGATATATGACAAGAGACACGAGAGGGATGAGGGGTCTTTACACAATCGTTCCGGACAGGTGATGCAAAGCCGAGTAAAGAGTCCTGAGGCCCTCAAAGAACTAAGTTATGTAATCAAGAACTTCGGGCTTGTAATGAGAGAGAATTCGGGAGATGCC
Source organism: uncultured Desulfobacteraceae bacterium (assembly GCA_964452575.1). Lineage (GTDB taxonomy): Bacteria > Desulfobacterota > DSM-4660 > Desulfatiglandales > Desulfatiglandaceae > CAYVMN01. The sequence continues at coordinate 3,243 of CAYVMN010000009.1, forward strand.
TATGAGCTGCAAGGCTATGTCATTCCAAAAGAAAGCAATTACTATTTTATCCCTTACAGGCGACGGAAAGAGGAGTTGGGGCTGCGTTTCATGTACCTATGGAATACTAGAGGCAGGAGCTCAAGGCCTTCCACCTGGGAGACAGGAAAAGGGTGGAAGTTCTATATGGCCGAAGCCGATTGGTCTCTGAAGCTGCCTGTAGGGATCCATACGGCCACCGCGACCCTCGAGCCTGTAGCTGAAAGCGAATATGGAACCAAGAGGCCTAAGGCAGAATATGTCAGGAAGTTTAAGTTCTCTGTAAGCCCTGGCCTGAATGTATATGCAATTAACTATGTCTATCGAAGGGACAGGCCTGAAATCTTTATTCGAAGGCTTGATTTTTCCAGGCCTGAAGACGAGAGAGGCAGAGGGATATTGAGGATAAGAGAGATCTACAAGGTTTATGGATTAGACTAGGGTCGGCACCGGCACAATTACCTTTTCTTGACGAGGAGAAACAGATGAACATTTTTCGCCTGTGGCTTCTTTTTTGTGGGCTTCTGGTATACGCCTGTGGGACACCTTCTGCTACCCGTGTTGGTGAAGGCCAAAACGCATCCACCAGGGCCATCATCGATGAAATCCGGAACACCTCCTCTCAGGACTACAGCGCCGTAACCATACTCAGCTCTCAAGCGAGTCCTTACAGCACCTTCAAATTAATGAGTCCCCCTCGCATAATCATTGATATGAAGGCAGAGCCTGAAATAAATCTCAAGAAGTTGATGAAGGTTCAAGATGGCCTTATTGATAGCATTTCGGTTGGGGAGCGTGCAGGGCCAGCAGGAACCACCAGGATCATTGTGCATCTCTCAAAAGAAGATTTTGAATACAATATCAAGAGTGAGGGAAATCAGCTCCTTCTGAAGGTTTCACCGGTAAGCCCAAAACCGGTTATCCAACAAGCGCCTCCTCCTCAACCAGCGACGGCTGCGGTGGTTGAAGCCCCCGGCCCTGGTCTCAAACCTGCCGCGGAAGGACCTCGGATCTTTTTTCGGCCCGGCCCTTCCCCTCTGACTCAGGTGCTCGGGGTAGATTTTTTTCTCCGGGAGGGCGCCAGATCGCGCCTGACTATTACTACCAGCAAGAAGGTGGGGTATGATGTCAGGAAGGAGGGCCCTGAAAGGCTTATTATCGACCTCCAGGATGCCACTATTCCACCCTTACTCATGAAGCGGCTGGCCACCCAGTACTTTGAAGGGGCTGTTGAGCGTATCAAGGCCTTTTCCCCATCAGAGGACCGCAAGGTATCACTTGAAGTGCTGCTTAGGGAATCCGTCCCATATAAGGTTACCCAGGAAGAGGGGGTATTGAATATCGATTTTGGTCCTTCCACCAAGAAACCCCGCCCGGTTGGCCTCAGACTAGATGACCAGAGGCCTCCTTCGGACAGCACGGGCAAGACTATCGATGATGAATCGGCAGCAAGGACCTATGAGATCACAACAAGAGAATATGCCGGCAAAAAGATGAGCTTCGATTTCGCAGATACAGACATACGCAATGTCCTCAAACTTATAGCCGAAGTGGCTGACCTAAATATTGTCTGGGGAAGCGACGTGGAAGGCAAGATCTCCATGAAACTCGAGGATGTACCATGGGACCAGGCCTTAGAAATGGTCCTGAAGCCCAACGGCTTGACCTATCAGATCGAAGACAGCGTCATATGGGTGGTTCCCAAGGCAAGGCTGATTGATATGGAGATGAAAGAGCGAGATAGGAAAGGCGCCTTACTGGCCCAGAAAAGGCTCCAAGGGATCTTCGAAACAAAGATTCTTGAGTATATCAAGATAAGGCATAGAAAGGCCCAAGACATTTTCAGGATGCTGGTTGGTGACGACTCAGCTGTCCCCCCTATTAGGGGTGTCCTGGACATTGAAGAGGGTGAATCAAAGGAACAAGAAAAGGGGGAAAAAGAGAAGGGAAAGGAGAGCAAACTAAAGGTCAAGGATGTATATTTGACCTATGACCCTGAAACGAACATGATTATTGTAAACGGGGTGAGATCAAAGGTTGATAAGGTAAAGGACATCGTAGCAAAACTTGACGTACCCCAGAAGCAGGTGATGATCGAGGCCCGAATTGTGGAGGCTACCACTTCTTTTAGCAGGGATGTGGGGATCAAATGGGACACCACATTCAAGTCCGGGGACGTAACAACAAAATTCGCGACCAACTTCCCCAAGATGCCCACTGATGTTAGCGCCTTGACCCTTGGATATGCCAATGCCGCCTTGACAACGGTGATCAATGCCCAGATAGCCCTGGCAGAGACAGATGGAAGGCTTACCACCCTTTCCGCGCCAAAGATCATAACAAGGGATGCAGCAACTGCCACCATAAAGCAGGGGACGCAAATCGCCGTTCCCACCGGGAAGGACAACTTCGGGAATATTATATATAGCATGGCTGACGCGGTCCTGGAACTCAAAGTGACCCCCAAGATAACGGCAAACGACATGGTCGTTATGACTATTGATGTCAAAGATGATTACCCTGACTACACAAATGTCCAGCCGATGACTGAAAGTGTCCCGATCAAGACCAAAAGCGCCCGCACGGAAACGATTGTGGCCTCTGGGGAGACCCTGGTAATAGGCGGGATCTATAAGGAAGACAAATCGTTCACAAGGGAGGGCGTTCCATGGTTGAGTGAAATACCTATCTTGGGCTGGCTTTTTAGATTTGACGAGCAGAAAGTCGATAAGATCGAGCTGCTGATCTTCCTGACACCCAGGGTCCTGAAGGCCGGGCCGAAAGAAATTTAGGGCGCAGAATTCGAAAGAATCCCCTGATAAAAAGGGAGGGTTTGTCGTGAGATCGAGAGACAAGATAGCCATCGTGCTCTTTGCCTGTTGTATAGGCGTTTCTGCTGGCTGTGCTGGCAATAAAGAGCTGAACAGAAGAAGGGCTGTGTCAAAGGCCCAGCTCGGGAATTCACTCATCAGGGAAGGACAGCCGAGGGCCGGGCTCAAGGAATTGCTTGAGGCCGTAGACCTGGACCCTGAAAATGCCGACCTGCATAAAGATCTTGGCCTTGCCTATAGGGACTTGGAGGACTACCCTAATTCAATCAGGCATTTCAAGAAGGCCTTGAGTCTGCGTCCGGAATTCCCCGAGGCCCAAAACAACCTCGGCACCGTCTACCTATTGTTAAAGGAGTGGGATCAGGCGATCGCATGTTTCAAAAAGGCTGCTGGCAACATCCTCTATGAGACACCGCAATATGCCTACTATAATATGGGCATCGCATATGCTGAGAAGGGAGAATATAAAAAGGCGATCGAAAATTATCGAAGGGCCATAGAGTTGTCCCCATCGTTCAGCGCCTGCTATGATAGATTGGGCCATGCCTACGAGGCCAAAGACAGATGGGATGACGCAATTGATGCCTACAAGAAATGGACCTACAACTTTCCCAGATATCCCCTTGCACATCTGAGGCTGGGGGAGCTCTATCTGAGGCTTGGAAGGATTGAGGAAGCAACGGGGGAATTAGAACGAACCATGGAACTTGCCCCGGGCTCATCTGATGCCGACGAGGCGAGAAGGCTCCTTCAGAGCGTTAGGTGAGCCCCTCTATTCGGCCTCGGTCGAAATGACAGGCGCTTTTTTGGTGAAAGGGCGACTGGATTCAATTTTCAGCACAAGTCACAGGTGCCAACAGCCGGGGACCTGTGGTGGATAAGCACGGCAAAGTGGTGAAGTAAGACCTCCCAGTTTTTCAATCGAATTCAGGATCCCCTCTATTTCCATCATGTTCTCTGCCTTAAAGGGCGTGTCTAACTCCCTGTTTCGATAAGACACAAAATGCAGCCCTGCAGCCCTTGCGGTCTCATAATCAATGAGTGAGTCTCCGACGTATACGGCCTGATCAGGCCTGAGATCAAAGAAGCGAAGGATCTTGTAAATCGACTCGGGGTGTGGCTTGGGATTGTCCACATCTAGAGAGGAAACAACAATATCAAAAAACTCTTTTAAGCCCGTGGATTCAAGCAAATATCCAATGGTATTGCTCCTGTTTGTAGCTACCGCCAGGCCATAGCGGGGGCTTAGCCTACCAAGCAATTCTTTCAAGCCTGGCTCCATTATCATATCAGCTATGAAGGGGGTATAATCCACCTCCTTCCTGTATTTCTGCGCCTCTTCCAAATAGGGCGTCCCCCTGAAGATATGCCTTATGGATTCATCAGCCGTGCCCATGTGCACAAAGGCAATGTCCTCATCTTTCATTGAAGGAAGATTGAAACGGGCAAGGATATGATTGTAGAAGTTGATGTTGGCCTGACGCGAGTCAAACAGGACACCATCACAATCGAAGATAACGCTCCCCAGGCCTTTCTTGATATCCATTCTATATACCCTGGATGGTATTGCCTCCGTGCGTATCTGGCTCATAGTCCTGGCACAATACACATCGGCAACAAGACGGTTAGATATGACGAGATGGCAGCTGAAAAAGCTGGCCTGTATAGGCTTATCAAATGCAGCCTAGGTCTTTGATCAGGAAGCCGTGGGCCTTGTCAGAAGTGTCTTTCCCTCAAAAATCCAAGGGCCTGCAAACCGGTCTTAATTACCGTAACCACAAGACCGACGCCCACAATCCCGAGGGCAATGTACAGGAGACCGAAGAAGATCAGGTACTCTATGTTCCATTGCCATTCAAATGACAGTGGTGTCATTTGTTCTCTCCTTTTTTCCCCTATTCTGTGACCGGGTTCAATTCTCTTTCCTTCGGAAAAACAGGGAGATATCTGTAAGCAGCAGAAAACAGCAAGAACCCGTAGCCGATCACTGCCAGGGCAATTCCCCATTCCTGCCACGTGGGCAGGTAACTCCAGAATCTGTCAAAGGGCAACACCGGGATGGCAAGGGTAACGATTATGAACAGGAAACGATTCAGGACGATCCCGATACAGTTCATCAGGCACGCCAAGATCAGCCATCCTTCCTGCTCCCTGGCCTTAGACATGAGAATAATGGCAGGAATGATCCCCAAGACAATGATCTCGGCAATCACCATCCAGACCCCGTATGGCCCTTCCCTAAAGAATGACATGAATGTCAGCCCAGCCCTGGGAACCACACCAAATATCCAACCCAGATAATCAAAGATCTTCAGGACCAGGTAGATGCCCAGGAGCCAGCCAGCGATCTTCGCCAGGGTCTGATAGGCATCTTTGGGAACCAGTTTCTTGCGGGTAAAGAATTCGGCGAGTTTCGTGCACAATATGGTAAAGCACGGACCCGCCGCAATGGATGAAAGGACGAAGAGAAAAAAGGTCCACGGCCAGATATAAAAGCCCTCTCTGGCAGCAAACGGCCGGGCATACATAACACCAAACATCCCTCCCAGAGATCCCTGATGAAAGAAGGAGAGGAAGACCCCTGTTGCGGCAAAGATCCCCATGATATGGTGCAGATTGTGTCCGAAGAGACGGAGTTCCCTGACCTCCTGGATTTTCCTGTTCTCGAGGATAATGGGAATGAATTCGATAGCAAGCACTATGAGATAGCAGGTGATGCAAAAGGACACCTCAACCAGCATGGAATGGATATTGGCGTGCCAGAAGATGAACCACCCGCGGAGCGGCTGGCCAATATCTATTCCCAACATGGCCATTGCGCCGGAATAGCATATGAACCCAATGATCACGGCGGCATTGATGATATTCTTCAATTCCTTCTTGCCCACAATATAGGCGAGAAAACCGGTAAAAAAGGCGCCGGCGCCAAGGGCAATTACCGCCAGGTCAAAAACGATCCAGAGGGCAAAGGCAAAGACATTGCTCATGTTGGTCTGATTGAGCCCCTTCCATAGACAGAGAAAGGCCGACAATCCGCCCCACGCCAAGAGCAAAAGCCACGGCAAGGTCCAGAAAAAGAACTTCGTGGGGGAACATCTCTTGACTCCTTCCGGTAGCAATGGCGAATCCATTATTTATCCTCCCTGAGAGAGTTGGTAAATTCCATTTGTTGAGATCAGAATTCGTCGCGACCAGGCTTGGTAGACCACTCTTCTTCCATCCATGTCTTCTTAAGGACCGGTTTATACTCTCCGGGCAGAAAATTGTCGGCCTGCCTTCTCACCCAGTCCCTGCTGGAGAGATAATAGACCTTTGGCTGTGTTCCCAGCCTCTCCAGGATCCTGAATGCATAAGGATGACTTGAGAGCTTGGAGACCTGGTGCTTCGGGTTATTGAGGTCACCAAAGGTGATGGCCCGGGCAGGACAGGCCTCGGCGCAGGCCGTGATATATTCGCCCTCTTCGAGTTCCCTTCGGTCCTCTGCGTATGCCTGGTTTCTTGCCCTCATGAGCCGGTGATGACAGAAGGTACATTTCTCCACTACCCCCCTCATGCGGGGGGAGACCTCGGGAGAGAGATACCGCTCCAGGCCTTTCCCCTTGGGGAAATATGCGTCCCACCAGTTAAAATACCTGGCCCCGTAAGGGCATGCCGCCTGACAGTACCTGCATCCTATGCAGCGGGTATATATCTGGCTGACAATTCCCGTATTGAAGTCCAGTTTTGTGGCGGTGGCAACACAGACAGAGACACATGGCGGGTTATGATCGCAGTGCATGCAGGGCCTGGGAAAGTAGCTGACCTCTGTACGGGGAAACTTATTATTGTTGGTTATCTTGTAGAGACGCATCCACGTGATGGCCCGCTCTTTATCTGACTGATCCGGCCTGACAGATACATTGTTTTCCGCTGCACAGGCAATCATGCACGTCCCGCAACCGGTGCATTTATCCAGGTCTATGACCATCCCGTACTTGTGCTTGCCTTGGTCACTTCCTTTTTTCATGGGCAACCTCGCCTAAACCTTGATTATTTCCACTCGTGTGTTCCACCAGAGTGCATCACCGCTGAGGGGGTCCCTCCCTGCCTGGACTATGTCGTTGGGGTTTGCCCCCTTACCCTGCAGAAACTCGTCATAGGCTGTATGCCCAAAGCCCAGGGGCAGATATACTATACCCGGCATTGCTCCCTCGAAAAGATTCACACGCACATGGACCTTCCCGGCAGGGGACTGCACAATGACTTCATCCCCTTCCTTCAGCGCATATTTCGCGGCAGTTTCGGGATTGAGCGCGGCAAAGGACCGCTCCTTCAAGAGCTGGTGATCAAAAATAGTCTTATAAAGGAAAGGTGGGCTTGGAGTCCCGCCGCTAGCAAGGTTGATCATTTCGTATGGAAGCATGAGAACAGGATACTTGGACGGATCTCCTTCGGGTTTGAGGGGCTCATAGTGGGGCATGGAGGCCTCTTCATCCCCCACAGCTATCCCCATTTCCTTCAGGGCCGTTCCCAGACCAACCTTACCCGCATAGTCCTGGATTGCCCGCCTGATTTGACTGCTTGAGAACTCGAACTTCCCGGAAGGTGTCTTGAAAATCCCCTCCCAGCTGACTTCCGCTTGTACAGGACGAAACCAAAAACAGCTGGACCTTATCTTACCCCACATATCCTTAAAAGACCTGTACTCCTCGGTTGGCTTACCCGATCCCTTCTGCTCCCATTTCCAGGCCGGAGACGATTCAGAATAGCGTATGAGACCTCCTCCTGCATCAAAGAGCCCTTTGGCCCTCTCCGCAAGGACCTCTTCAAAACTCTCCCACAAGAAGGCCAGCCTAACAGAATCATCGATCCCCTTGCCCAAACGCAAGATCACATCGCCCGTGTTCCGCGTATTATAGACGGGTTTCACCACAGGCCTTGATAATCCATAGAAGGGGTACTGCAGGCCCACTGGCCACACGATATCATTTGTCTTTTCAAGATAGGTGCAGTCGGGGAGCACAAGATCTGCCATAAAGGAGGTCTCATCCCTGAACGGCGAAAAGCTTGCAATAAATGGAATTCTCTCCAGGGCCCCCCTAAAGGCGCCCCCGTCCGGGAGGGTAAATGCAGGGTTTGCTGAAAACACCAGGAGGGTGTCTACCGGCGACTCCGGTCCTTCAAGAATGGCACTCGTGAAATTATTTATCAGGCTGTTGCTGAATGGGTACCTCATGGTTCCCGCCTGATCGAGGCGGGGCCTTTTCAGGCCTTCTTTGGCAACCGCATCCGCTTCCGCGTAAGGAAGCGGGCTCAAGGGCAAGGGGTCACAGACAAGGACACCCCCGGGCCTGTTGATCCTCCCCATCAATGCATTGAGGCTATGGACAGCCATGAACTCATAGAGCCCGCCGTTGAGACCGTCTTTGCCTTTACCATAGATTGCTATGGGGGCCTTCGCCTTTGCAAAGTGCCTGGCCATGGAGACCACGTCATCGGCCTCAAGTCCTGTGAGCCTGGCCACCTCCCCAGGGGAGTATTTATTCAGGACCATAGACCTGAAACCCATGCGATCCTTGCCATCCTCTGACCTCCAGTCTTCGAAGCCAAGGCAGTGATCTTTCACAAAGCTGCTATCAAAGAGGCCTTCCTTGACAACTACATGGGCGATCCCAAGGGCCAAGGCAGCATCGGTCCCTGGCCTCGGTGAGACCCAGTAATCGGCCTTCGATGCGGTGTTGGAGGCCCTTGATTCAACCTGTACTATCGTGGACCTCTTCTTGGCAGGATTGCCACTATGCCAGAGACCCCAGGCGTTCATCACTCTGCCTGGCGCCCCCCATCCCTCAAGGAGACCACATCCGAAGCTCAGGACATAATCGGCATTTTCAAGGTCATATGCGATTGGCCCCTCGATCCCCTGCATAAGGGCATTACCCATGCTGTATGTGTTCTCCAAAGACGGGGGCCTCACATAATTTGGGCTTCCTACTGCCCTCATGAGGCGCTCAATCAGGACGGAGAGAGTTGTACCCACCCTGTTACCGTCCACGGCCGCCAGTGCCTCCGGCCTACCTTGCTTCCGTAAGGAGGAGATTCGATTCGCGAGTGTTTGGATAGCCTCATCCCAGGTAATGTCCATGAACAGCCCGGCCCCCCTTGGCCCCACCCGTTTCATGGGACTGGTAAATCTCATGGTCTCGTCATAGAGCAGCTGGAGTCCACCCATCCCCAAAGGACAAATGCCACCCGGGTTTACCGGATAGTCTGTGCGGCCTTCGATCTTCACCGCCCTATTATCGACCTTTCTCACCCTGATGCCGCATCCGCCGGGACAGAGGTTGCAGACCGAGTCGACCTCCTTGAACTCCCCTGTGGGAGGGACCGGAACCCATGGCCAATTCTGGGTCCAAATGGCTATGTCGTCTGTTAGCTTCCAGGGGATCGGAGTGATGTGAATACCCGCTACTCCACCAACAAGAAATGCTATAAAATCTCTTCTGGTTACTTTCATAGTAATTTTCCCCTTACTTGTGGCACACAAAACAGGCGTTGTTTTCCTTGCGCCCCATAGTGGTGTGACACTCTGCACAATCATCCATTTTCATTCGGTCCCAGGGCTTCTGGCCAAAATAGATGCCGGAGATCCGCCTTCCCCAGATATCCCTGCTGTAACCGGTCAAACGATTCTGCTGATATACGGGGAGCTTTTCTGTCTCGCCGTGCTTTCCGTGGCAGGTAGAGCACTCCAGCTTACCCATCTTCACGTGGGCTATGTGGGAGAAATAGACGCAATCGGGCTGCCTGGAATAGACCAGCCACGGCACCTCCTGGCCCTTTGCCACATACTTGGTCAAGAACTCCTTTTCGTCAGGTGTCTCCCCAAGCGGAGAATCAGGGTCTTCGTGGCATTGAGTGCACATCTCCAGCTTGGGGATGCCGCCGAAGCTCCCGTCCTCACGAAATGTGTGGCAGAAAAGGCATTTCTCGACCCTTGTCTCTCCTTCAATCCCGTCTACCTTTTCAGGATTCATATGCAAGGCATGATTGAAATTTATTGGTTGAGGCTGTTTGGAGTACAGTACCACGGGAAAGATAATCCATCCTGCTATCAAGGCAGCAACAAGGCCTACCAGGAAAGAGATCCCCCCACTGGTTACACTCCTTACATCTAACCATGGAATTAATTCCGAAAGCGAAGAGATCCACCCACCCTTCGAAGATAGACCCGAGGAATTCCTTGGATTTTTCATATCTTTGAGCCTCTTATGTTGGGTTTAGGATTGCCTGTCACAGGGTCTTAGCTTTTGCGTATTTACCTAGTGCCCCCCTCTTTGTCAAGAGAAAAAACCAATGAATCTCGCTTTCTTATAAGGTGCTTCTAGATGATAATACAGGGATGAAGTTGGTAGATTTCTGGTCGGAAGCCAGTTCGCCCTAAAGGGGAGGTACCTGCCCCCTCCACCTTCAAGAGTTAGTGGACGATTTTCGTATGAGGTCCTATTCGGGATCAACTCCTTCTCATTCTCTTGCGACGTCTCTTGGCAGCCTTGGCCTGCTTTTTCTTCCTCTGGACGCTGGGCTTGTCATAAAAACGCCTTTCTTTGATCTCCGAAAAAAAGCCTTCTTTTGTCAGTTTCCTCTTAAGATCCTTAATAGCTTTTTCTATTTGATTATCGCGGACGATCACCTTCATTCTTTATTCACCTCAATGATTTAGATAATTTAGATAATAAAAAAGCATCTCTATCAATATGGAGATGCTTTTCCTCGCCTTCAAGAAAGATTTGACCGTGACGGCGCCAGATATCAATCTACCAACCCTTGCTCACTGACTCGACCTCGCAAATTCCATTGAAGGTTTGGAAGCACTCCCGGGTCCTCGGGGGGCATGCCACTGCTCTCCGACCAACAGGTCTCTTTCCAATAAAAAGACCCGGAACGGTTTCGTTCAAAACTAATCACCCCCCTCTTCTTAAATCCTAAATTCCAAACAACTTAATTTATCTCCTTCAAATAATTTGTCAACCTTTTTTCCGCCCTTTCTCTTTTTTTCTGCGCCACAATTTCGCAATCGTCTCCACGTGATAGGTATGAGGGAACATGTCAACCGGCTGGACTTCAACTAATTCATACTCCTGGGCCATCTTGCCGGTATCCCTTGCCATGGTAACAGGATTGCACGAGACGTAAATAATCCTCCCAGGAGATAATGCCAAGACCTGCGCCAGCACTTCCTTATGCATCCCTTCCCGCGGCGGGTCAATGACCACTACATCAGGTCTCTGAGATATGGCGGAGAGCCTTTCCCGGATATCACCGTCGATAAACTGGCACCCACTGACACAGTTCACCTCGCAGTTCTTCCTGGCATCCATTACAGCGCTCTTGCTGATTTCTATCCCTATAACCATACTTGCCTTTTCTGCAAGAAAAATGGGGATAGTCCCGGTCCCACTGTACAAATCCAGGACCAGATCAGTCCCTTTGAGTTCGGCATAGTCTACCACCTTCTCGTAGAGTGTCTCAGCGGCATGTGAATTGGTCTGGAAAAAGGAGTTTGCCGAAATCTGAAAGGTAAAAGGGCCTATCTTGTCCCTGATATACCCCTCCCCTGAGAGGACGATCTCGTTTTCCCCCACGGCAGTGGAGGCCCTTCTCGGGTTTATGTTATTTACCACTGTCTCGATCTGCCTCACTCGCCGTGATAAGACGTTGGCAAGGGGCTGCACCCACTCCCGCCTCTCTTCGGATGTGATCACATTCACCATCCATACATCAAATGCCGTTGAATAACGGATCGTGAGGAAGCGCCAAAACCCTTCATGGCTCTTCAAACCATAGACCGGTATGCCGGAATGTCTCACATATCTCTTCACCTCCTGGAGGATCTGATTGCCTCTCTCGGCCTGGAGCAGGCATGCCTCAACATCAAAAACCTTGTTATAGGTCCCCGGCACATGAAGGCCGAGGGCGAAATCCCCCTCGATCTCGCGCCTGTGCAACTGGTCAGGAAGAAACCACCGTCGATCGGAAAAAGAGAATTCCATTTTGTTCCGATAGCCGAAAATGCCCTTAGATGGAATCACATCGTGAACCTGGACGTGCTTAATCCCCCCAACGTGCTTAATCGGCTCTTCTACCAGTGCCTTTTTGTATTCCAGCTGCCTTTCATAGGTCACCTGTTGCCACTGACAACCGCCGCAATACCCGCTATAGGGGCACGGGGCCTCTATGCGGTCCTGGGACGGCTCGATCAACTCCGCGATCTCCGCCTCGGCACAGGCCTTCTTTTTCTTGATGATCCTGGCCATTACCCTGTCACCGGGCACAGCACCCTTAGCAAAGACCACAAGTCCGCCCAAACGGCCTATGCCTCGTCCTCCATAGGCCATCCTGTCTATCCTAAGTTCGACCTCCTGACCCTTTCGCAGTTCCATATAGTTGGATTTACCTTGCAGCAAGAAAAACCGTAAAAAAAGTTTACAATTGATAACTCATTTTACACCAAATCCCTACCAATAGGCCCCTCAGATCGGCGCCAAATGGCTATTTTCCCTCAGATAAATAAAGAGATATCCTAAAACCTGCGGATATGGCATGAATTTTGGACGGTATAACACGGGTGACGTATGCATTCAAGACTGGAGCCTGTTTTGTCGCAAAAATGGACAATTTATAGTAATAATAGAGGGGTGGCCCTTGTTGTCGCGCTTCTCTTGTTGGCCGCCCTTGCACTACTGGGGACCACGGCTTTCCTCTTCAGCACTACCGAGACCAAGATCGGAAACAATTACCGGAGCAGTGAACAGGCGCTTTATGTGGCGGAGGCAGGTATCCAGGAGGCCCTGTATCGGCTGCGCCTCTTTGATGACAATACACAAGCTCCCCCCTCCGGATCCATGATAGTTGTAAACGGCCTGAGCAATAATAACGCACATATAAGCATTGACCCGAATGGTCTCCTAACCGATGTTACGGACGATGACGGAAACGGCGTCATAGATGATGTCAGTGATCTAAACTTCAATGGCGCCTATGACAACAGGACCTGGATGACCAAGATAATGCTTACTACCTCTGAACCTTACACAGACACCCAGACCACCATCTACACACCCACCATCCAGCCTTCGGGGAGCTGGCTGCAATATTCCTCAGCAACTGCAGACGGAACAGAGCTGACCATAGAGTTCAAGAAGGATATACAGGATATGGATGGAGATGGAAATACCAGCGAAATTGTCTTCTACGATGCCGCCTTGTCAAACCCTTACAACGTTGAGACCACCACAACTCACGCCTCAGGGACCCCTGTACTGGTGATTACTTCTACAGGCAGGTCAAACGGCTCCATGAAGGAGATCCAGATAGAGGCGGTGCGACAGCCGTTAGCAATTACCGGGCAAGCCAGTATTGAGGTAAATGCTGTCCCTACCGTTGCAGGAAATGTCCTGATAAGTGGGTTCAACCACGAGGCCTCTACATCCCCTGACGACAGCGGAACGATGGCCTTAACCCAGTTCAATTCCAATGGGATCGACAATCATGGTGGTAAGGAAGGCACCCAAACAGACACCGACGCCAACCTTTCTTCGGGGAGCGAAGAAACAGATTACGAAACTGATATCCCGTACGGCGCGAAAGTGAAATCCTCGGGTCATAAGCCTGGATTATACCTCACCGGCGGGTCGTTCACCCTGACTGGCAGTACTGAGGTATATGGCGGAGATGGAGCTACTCCCTGGCTGGTACAAACTGCGGCACCCGCCTGGTCTTCGTTGGCTGACGCCCTGGGCGTATCCCAGGAGACGGTGGATAGTATCCTTGCAGGTGCAAACGTAACCGTAGCGGATATGGATGCCTCAGGCAAGCTGACGGTTAAGCCGCAGGGGATAATCTATATCAACAATGCCGGTGGTGGCAACACACTAAAAATAACATCCTCTACACCTGGCTATGACGGCGGATGGGGACTAATGTATGTTACAGGCAACGCTGACTTCCAAAACCTTACCTTCAAAGGCCTTATCTATATTGAAGGTGATACAAGCATTTCCGGCAATTTCTGGATCCTGGGCGCAATGGCAGTCAAGGGTTCTGCCTCTGCTGATTTCCAGGTGAACAAGGGCACCTTCCTGTATAGTGATGATGTCTTGAAAACTATGGTAAACAGGGGCATGGGCTACACGATTCTTGCCTGGAGAGAAGTATTGGCCGGAGACTAGGCCTCCACCCCGTACTGGGCCTGTCCTAGCGAAGGCGGGGAGCAAAGGTTGAAACTGGGACCCTAAAGGATGATCAAGAGGCAAAGAGGATTTACTCTGACAGAACTTCTGGTAACCATCGCCGTCTTCGGCATCTTGGCGGCCATCGCCATCCCCAGCTTTTTTTCCTGGATGCCCTCCCTGAGGCTGAATGGTGCGGCCAGACTGGTTATGGGGGACTTAATGGCAGCTAGGATGAAGGCAGTGAGTCAGAACAACAGGTTCAGGGTTATTTTCATTGATAACCACCAGTACAAGATGCTGGACGATGACAATAATAACAATGTTGAGGACACCGGTGAGTGGACCCAGACAAGGGATATTCAGGACCAATATGCCGATGTAACCTTGGTTTCAACCGCTAACCCTATCTTTTATCCCAGGGGCTCGGCATGGGGTGCTACAATAACCCTGACCAATTCGTCCGGTTCAAAGATCGTGAGGGTTGCCTCTACCGGGCGCGTAAAGATAGAATAAAGGTAACAGTTCACCACCGAGATCACTGAGAGCACAGAGAGAATAAGTTGTGAAAGAAATAAAAGAGTTTGCTCTGTGCCCTCTGTGGTGAACGATTGCGAATAAAGATGATGTTCGAGAGGGGAAAGAAGATATCGCTTCCAGGTCATGACGACAGGGGATTTACCCTGCTTGAATCCTTGATTGCCATCACCATCCTCTCCATAGGACTTTTGGCGATGGCCTCTCTTACAGTGGCGATTATAAAAGGGAACACGCTGAGTAATAATATGACCACTGCCACAGTCCTTGCGCAGGATAAGATGGAAAACATCAGAAAGCTGGGGTATGACGGCGCGGTCAATGGGACCGAGGACTACGGTGCTATCTCAGGTTATCCTTTGTTTAAAAGGACCACAGCGGTGCTAGATGATACCCCCTATTCTGATATGAAATCCGTCACTGTGACGGTATTCTGGGACTCTGACGCCCATTCGGTGGAATTGAAGACCATCATAATCAAGTAATGCCCATGATCTATTCACCCAAGAGCAGAGAATCCGGCTTCACCCTCGTAGAACTCCTGATAGCTATGCTGATTTCCTTGATCTTACTGAGTGCCATATCGGCCGCCTTTATTTCTCAACGAAGGTCCTATGATGTCCAGGAGCAAATTAGCGAGATGGTGCAGAACGCAAGGGCGGCCATGGATATGATCGGCCGTGAGGCCAGGATGGCCGGCTATGATCCGTCGGGGGCCATGCAGAAGACTAATCCGGCATATACGGATTTTGTCGGCATTCCCTATAATACCAGCCAATTGGAACTCATTGCAGATATCAACGGAGATGGTGCGATCGACACCACATCGGAGGAAGACATAACCTATTCCTATGATTCGGCAAATCTCCAGATCGACAGAAATATAGGCGCCGGCAACCAGCCCTTTGCTGAAAACATCCAGGCATTTAGTTTTGCCTACCTGGATAGCTCGGGTAACCCCACGGCTACAACTGGCAATATTCGGCAAATAAGGATAACCATAACGGCAAGGACGTCAAAGCCTGACCCAAATTATTCGGCCAATGGCGGCTACAGGACATATGAACTGGTTTCCCTGATAACACCACAAAATCTGGCCTATTAGCCCGACGCCTGCTCAAAGACTAAAGGTCTTCGTCCGGGGTTAAAGTCCAGACGAGGAATTTACCATGTCACCCATATGCCCTCTACATAAAAACGAAAATGGTTTTGTCCTTGCATTTGCTATGATGTTTTTGGCCGTCCTGGGCATGCTGGGGACCACAGCCCTTATCATAAAGACCACGGACCTCAAGATCGGAACCAATTACAAGACCAACACGCAGGCCTTTTATATTGCCGAGGCAGGACTGGCAAGGGTGGAGGCTGATCTGAAACATGACCTGGATACTGATGAGGACCTTTCAAATTCAACTCTTGAGGCAATGTCGGGACCAATAGCCATTTCACCCACTTCCGCCTCTTTCTATACTGTTTTAGACAGTATTCCCTTTGGCAAGGGTTCCTACACCATAAAGTTCAGAAACATTGAGGTGGCCGGGGGCGGGTTGGACCCGAAAAAAATATTAGTCAGATCAACAGGCGACGTGCCGGGTCCCAGTTCAGCCTCTGTTACGCTCGAAAGTTACCTTGCGGCAGAAAACATCTCCCCATGGAACAATGCGGCATTTGCCGATGGAGGGGGAGGTCTTGTGCCAATTACTGGAAATGTAATAATTGCTGGTTCTGTCCATATCCTTGGCACAGGTCTTCCCGCTACTGCCACGGTCTTCAACAACCAGACCGGAGACTGCCTTAACGACAATACCGGCATGGATTCAACACTTGCCAGTAAGATTGCAGCGGGCACCTCTTCTGATCTGAATGCCAAATTCAGGGTAAAGAATGGCCGGGTGGATATGAGCCTTGGAAGTGGCAAAATAGGTTCTGCTTCAAGTCCGTTCAAGGGGATTTATGTGACAAGCGGGGCAGACGGCGGGGGAGGGGTGAATGCCGATATTATCGGCGGGGATAATTCCGGTGACGGCCAGAACCTTTACGCCGACAAAGGGGCCAGTTCCCCACAGGGCTACGACCTAGGCATTGGCGTACCAATGCCGCTCATAGATACAGACTGGATGGATAACAACTCGTTAAATCTAAATGTCGCCTTAGAATTAAAAAGCAAATCCGAGGGAGGTAGTGATATCAGTCAGACTGACGGCACCAATTCTATCTACTTCAATTCGACTACAAGACTGCTGACCATAAACGGGATTATAAAGGTGCTCTCCTTAACCATCAGCGACGACATAACATATTCCGGATACGGCACCATATATGTGACCGGTACGACCCTGATCGATGGAGATGTCCTGCCGGTTGGTGCGACATTCCCAACCACCGATAGGTTGGGGGTGGTTAGCACCGGGAATATGACCTTTCCGTGGAGCGCTCAAAAGCTGTTAACAGGTGCCTACTACTCTACGCAGACAGTTACCAGCAGCAAGCAGACAGAGCTGGCAGGGTCAATCGTGTGCCGCAGCTTCAATATAACCGCTCAGGTTCCGAAGATATGGCAGGTGCCGTCGTTGGTCGACAATCTGCCCCCGGGAATGCCTGGGAAGGATCCCGTTTGGGTGTTTACAGAAAAGACATGGAAAGACATTTCCCTTCAGTGAGGAGAACCTGAGTCCTCGATCTTGTTCAGCAAGAGACAGTGGTATCCTCCGTGGATATTTTGCATACTGAATCGCTAGCAGATTGAGAAAAACGGCCGCATGACAGAAACAGACACAGAAAAAGTGGCCGGGTCTTCACCTGGCCCGTCATCAGAAGAAGCACTCCGCTCTGCCAAGGACCTGATCCTATTTTTTCTTATTGCCATGAAGAATTATGCCCTTTATCCAGAGGACCACGAGATGTCCCAGAGGGCCGTAGCAAACGTGAACACCAATCTCAATGAATTCTTTAAGAGGCACGGCAACTTCAGATTCGATGTGAAGAGGGATTAGCTGCTCTTCGGAGGCCAGGTGATCCACCATGGGGCGCCTCACATGGGGGAAATGGGATTTATCCTTTTCCGTGACGGGATTGAGTGGCTTGAGTTTCGGGAGGGGATCGAACTATCGGAGGTCGCCGAGTTTTTTAGGCTCCTTAATCAATATAGAGAACCTCCTGAGGAATCAGAAGGTGACATGGTAACAGCACTGTGGGAGTCCCAGCTCCCTCACCTTTCTTACGCCGCCTCCAATATATTGGTGACAGATGAGGTCTTGACGGATTTCTCCCTCTTGCGCCCAACGGCCGGAGGGCAGGTGGACATAGAGAAAGAGGAGGAACTAGTCGAGCAGGCTGTTTCGGATACAATTACTGAAAATGCGGTGTGGGAACTAAATTCCGAAGAGATAAACGAAATTCGGGAAATGGTCGTGGAGGATGAAAACCGCGAGAGCACACAAGAGATGTTGGACGTCCTTATGCTGATCATCATGGAACACGTCGAAGAGGATGACCTTGAAGACATACTCAAATTCCTTCGTACGGAGTTCCAGGACGCCCTCTCAAGAGTAGAGTTCCGTGAGGCGCTCACCGTGCTCGAGGGACTCCACGAGATCGGTGAGTCCTGCAAGACCCATAGGCCCTGGGCCATTCCCGTCTTGGAGCGTTTCTTCAAAGAGATTTCAGGTTACAAGGTCTTGGGTGTCCTTAACCAGGTCTGGCCTGTTCTCGATATCCTTGACTCACACAGACAATTGCTCCGCCAGGTGTTGCTTCTCCTCTCACCTGAGGCCATTCTGGCACTTGCTCCCATGTCCCTTGAGGTCTCCTCCGTTCGCATTCAACGCGAGCTTATGGAGGTGATCGGGTCTCTGGCCAGCAGGGATATCTCTCCCATAGAGCGTCTGATGAATCATCCTGATGAAAATCTAGTCATGAAGATCGTGCCGGTCTTGAAAAACCTCAAGGGTGACAGGCCGCTGGAGATGCTCCTTTCGCTGATACGCCATTCCTCCGGGAGGGTAAGGAAACAGGCGTTAGACACCCTGACGGCCAGGGATCCCCTGTTGCTCAAAGAGCTGTTCCCCCTCATTGAAGATACCAACGATTCCATTCGTATGCAGATGCTCAAGCATTTGGGACAAGGCAGGAACGAGTTGGCCGAGGGCCTCCTATTGGACTACCTTGAACGGCGGGAGTTCCGACGTAGTGATGACCAGCACCTGTTGGCCTGTTACAGGGCCCTTGGCCTTTGTGGTTCTACACGTTCCATTCCGTTTCTGCAGGACGCCCTCCTGAGCCACGGCTGGATTCCTAGATCAAAAAAATCAATCCACCGGCAAGGCGCAGCCATGGCCCTGGTGGCATTGGGATTGGATGAGGCACAAGGCCTCATTGACAAGGCCTCCAGGAGCCTTCTTCCCGGTGTCCGGATGGCCATTAGAAGGGCAAAGGAGATTAGTGGATGACAGAGGAGGCCGACAGGTCGAACATGGACTCCGAGAAATACCTCGACCAACCGGATGAGAACTTCCTCAGGGCCTTTTACTGGTTGCTTCAGACCGTAAAGATCCATAAGGATAACAATAAGGTCTTGAGGGAGTGTGCCACGGAATTCGTTGATACAGTGATTCAGTTGTGTGCGCGTGAGCAACATCTAACGGTTCAGGTTTACGGTGGCAGGTTTTACCTCTGGGACAAGAAGGTCCTCTACCGGATGGAGAACATCGACCTTATCCATGCAATGCTTCATTTCTTCGAGAGCCGCGGGCTCCAGGGACTCCGCTTTTACGCTACACTAAGCGACTTTCCGATTGAGCATGTCCTGGCATTTGCACGTATCCTCAACCAGGCCGAACGCCAGGACAGCCCTGTCGTCTGGATCGGCCAGCAGCTGGAAGGAAATGCCTTTCCATGGGCAGAGATAGTCCATGGCGCCGAGGTGTCCCAGAAAGAAGACCTTGAACTAAAGCAGAGGGCGCGACAGACCTATTTTTACGCCCTGGCCTCTATCAAGGAGATAGGCCAAAAGATATCTTCCAGGAGGCCTTTGGGCATCCGTAAGGCAAAGAGGATGGTCCAAAGTCTGGTGGACCTCCTGTCCGAGGATGAATCATTGCTACTGAGCATGAGTACCATTCGGGACTATGACGACTATACCTATACCCATTCGGTAAATGTGGCCATTCTCTGCCTGTGTCTCGGAAAACGCTTAGACTTATCGCGAACAGCCCTGGAGAAGCTGGGGATTTGCGGCCTTCTTCATGACCTGGGAAAGATAGAAATATGCCGTGAGATATTATTAAAGCCTGGAAGACTGAACGACCAGGAGCTCGAAGAGATCCGGAAGCACCCCTTGAAAAGTGTAAGCCGTATCGTCAAATTACCTACCGATGGAGATCTGAAGGCCTGGATTATCCCTCCCATATTCGAGCACCATTTGAAGTACGACCTCTCAGGCTACCCCCGTCCCCACAGAGAAAAGCCCCAAGGCCTCTTCGGCCGGATCCTGTCCATCGCTGACGTATTCGACGCTATGACATCCCCGAGGATCTATCGCTTTAGACCTTTCAGTCCAAACCAGGCCTTGGGTTTGATGATGGAGAGGGCTGGCAAGGACTTTGATCCGATCCTCATGAAGGTCTTCGTCAATATGCTGGGGGCCTTCCCGATCGGCACACTCCTGGAGTTGAACACGGGGGAGATCGGCCTGGTAATTGAGACCCCGGGAGAAACCATGAAGAGGCGCCCCAGGGTATTGATCCTGGAAGCCGATGGGAAAGGAGGGTTTAGAAAGGGAAAGGCTGCGAGCCTGGCAGAACGTGATCCCAATACTGGATTATTTAAGAGGAATATCGTTAAGGCCCTCCATCCCACAAGGTACGGAATCCAGCCTGCAGAGTTCATTCTCTGATACGGCCTGCATTTATGGTAAGCGTTCACAGGTTCAGAGTTCACTGTTCAGGGTTATTGCCCTATCCACATATGTTCTTCCTTCAAATCGTACGAATTAAGAGTTAGAATGTGCAAGGTGAACCCACGAAACCTAAACTTTGAACCCTTGAACCTGTGAACGGTTGTTACTGTTTATGCTCGTCCAGTTAAAAATATCCAACTTTGCCATTATCAAGAATCTGGAGATCAGCCTTAGGCCTGGTTTAAACACCATCTCTGGGGAGACAGGGGCGGGCAAGTCTATCATCATCAATGCCATGAACCTGCTCCTTGGGGCAAGGGCTTCCACGGATCTCATCCGGAGTGGATGTAAAGAGGCCACGGTTGAGGCCCTATTCTCCTTACCTGAAAACCCCTTCTTGAAAGAGACCTTATCAGGGCTTGGGATTTCATTCGACGACGAGCTCCTGATCAAGAGGAGCATCTCCAGTGAAGGGCGAAACAAGGTATTCATCAATGGCTCCCTGGCCACCTTGCAGATGTTGTCCAGCTTGGGCGCCAACCTTATTAGCATTTCGGGGCAGCATGAACATCAACTTCTCCTGAGACCGGAAAATCACCTCTATCTGTTGGATGAGTTCGGTGGACTCTCCCCTCAGCGGGCGGATCTGGTGGAACTGTTCACCGGCTATCAATCGCTTGAAGACAAGATTAACCTTTTGGAAAATGAGATCAAGGAGGCCCGGGAAAGACAAGACTTGACCGTGTTCCAGATCCAAGAAATCGAAGGCGCCCAGATAAGTCCCGGAGAAGATGTGGCCTTGGCCAACGAGAAAAGGCTCCTTCAGCACGCCGAAGAGCTCCTTGAGATCATCTCTGAAGGATACCAAGACCTCTATGAAAAGAACGACTCGGTGCTTTCTGCCATATCGCATTGCACCAAGGGTCTGGACAGGGGTGCTCAGATAGATCCAGGGCTTTCCCCAATCAGGGATGATCTTGTGGAAATTGGGGTGAGGCTGGAGGACGTTTCTCTTTCGCTAAGAGACCTTCAAAAAAAAATACAGATGGATCCCCGAAGACTTGAAGAGGTAGGAGGAAGGCTAGAACTCTTAAACAGGCTCAAGCGAAAGTATGGCCCCAGCCTGGAAGATGTCCTGAGATTCAGGGATAACCTTGCCTCAATCATGGATGACCTGGAGGAAAAGAGGGGCGCGCTGGACCGGTTACAAGAGGAACGTCAAGGGCTGAAAAGAGACCTGATAGATGCTGCGGTCGCACTCTCCAAGCAGAGGATGGAGTGGGCCCGGGTGTTGGAAGATAAGATGGAAAGGGAACTCCATCAGCTTCATATGGAGCAAACCCGATTCCAGGTAAGATTTCTTGAAACGCCTGGAGACAATGGTGAGAGCGACAAGGATACCGCAGAGAACCTGCGGGCCGATGGCTTTGACCGCCCGGAGTTTATGATCTCCCCAAACGTGGGTGAAGAATTGAGGCCTCTTTCCAAGATAGCCTCCGGGGGAGAACTCTCGAGGATCATGCTGGCCCTGAAATCGATCCTGGCAAGGTCTGCCTCTGTTGAGACCATCGTCTTCGACGAGGTAGATTCAGGGATAAGCGGGGCAACCGCAGAGGTGATAGGTGAAAAGCTCATGTCCCTGGCAGGCTACCATCAGATATTGTGCATCACCCACCTGCCCCAGATCGCCAGCCAGGGGCAAAGCCACTTCCTGGTAAGGAAAGAGGTCATAGATGCCCGAACTCAAACCACCATTTCGGAGTTGGACCATGAATCACGGATCCAGGAGATCGCCCGTCTCCTGGGCGGACGGAAAATCACTGCGGCCGCTGTGGCTCACGCAAGAGAGATGCTCGAGGGGAAGTCCGTCGATCCTAACGCCTGAACCTCACCACCTGTCCAGCGGAAAATTTCTCTCCCTTAACGGGCACTGCCAGGGAATGTTTCTCCATTACCGAGTCGACTCTAATCTCGCCAATCCGTTCCCCCAGCTCTTGAATAGGCCTGCCGCTGGCAGATGGGATGGCTTCTCCCACAGATAGGACCTCGAAGGTCTGCCCTGGCTTCACTCCCACTAGCTTACCCGCGTCAATCATAACCGTCTTATCCTCTACGGCCAAGATCTTACCCATCCAAGGCTGGCTCCCAAGGCCTTTCTCTGCGGCCGAGGTCACCCTCTTCAAAATTTCTGGCAGGACCTCGTCCAGACCCTTATTAATGATTCCCTTTTCATCTCGCCCCTCCGCATCCTTTACCGGGATCGAGAACTCTTCAGATTCAATCTGTGTCATTGAGAAGGTCTTGGTTATGATGTCCACCACATTCACGCCCATGGAGACGTTATAGAATCTCTTATTGCTCCTGAAAGGCCAAATACCACTCTTCCTCGTGGTGACCTCAATGGGATTCATAACCCCTATTACAAGGGCATTCATACCCATACCTTCCGCGACCTCAACGAGCCTTGAAGTTGTCACCACCCCGAATAAGGGCGAGGTCATTGACATGGTTGCGCCTTCGGGCGGAGTGTACACCAAGAGATGAGGTGAACTTTTCAGTGATTTCCTGAAGTCCCTGTCCAGTTTCCTGGCCCTTTCGCCCTCAATCGGTGCCTGATTCACG
Source organism: uncultured Desulfobacteraceae bacterium (assembly GCA_964452575.1). Lineage (GTDB taxonomy): Bacteria > Desulfobacterota > DSM-4660 > Desulfatiglandales > Desulfatiglandaceae > CAYVMN01. The sequence continues at coordinate 26,354 of CAYVMN010000009.1, forward strand.
AGCGGGAAAACCATAACCTTCTTTTTGAGCTCAGGCCCTTTAGGAATTACCGGGCTGACCAGAGACCTTATCGTGCTGCAACCACAGGCTACGATCAGAAAAAGAAATACTACCGCCAAAGAGAAGACCACAAAATATTTACGGCACACCAAATGTCTCCTAGAAAACGATCTCAAAGGACTTGGGCCTCCCTTGCCACTCCTCGTGGCTCTCATGGACTCTGGAGACCCTTGCGCCAGGCGGGCCATCATGACACCAGGAAACCAGTTCCCTGACCCGATCTTCGGGCCCTTCTGCAACAACCTCCACCGTTCCATCGCGTTGATTTTTCACCCAGCCATAGACACCTAAGGCCGTGGCCTCTCTGCGTGTGGAGTCTCTGAACCAGACCCCTTGGACTCTCCCTTCAATGATGAGGCGAACTCTGATATTATCCATTCGTTACCCCCTGCCTATTCTTTTCCCAATAGCCCCAACAACTCATCCTCTTGGAGGACGGCAACATTCAACTCAGCTGCCTTTCGCGGCTTTAAACCGTACGTCAGCCTTGATGACTTTCGTTGTCTCTTAGGTGGGTCTGAATTTATATGCAAGCGCCCACCGCGGGCCTCTGGACCTCCGACCCAGTCTTGCCTGCAATTTCAGTTGATTGACGTTGATCACGGCCCCGTCGATATCATAAGGAAACTGGGATCGAATCTCTTCCAGATGATGACAGTACTCAATCACCTCACCCACTGTGCCGCATACCCGGATATAGGGCCTGTTGACCCTGAGACCCCATTGCTGAAGGGAAACCATCAATTCATAATGGGTGTTAAAAAGGGATGTACTTATCTCCCCCACGCCGTAACAGAACATGTTAAGCGATCTCTTCGCGGTAATCCTCGGGTCCAGCTGCCTTAAGGATGCGGCGGCCGCGTTCCTGGGGTTGGCAAATTCCGGTAGGGCCTTTTCAAGCCTGGACCTGTTTAATAGCTCAAAGGCCTCTTTCTCCATATACACTTCACCCCTCACCTCTACCAGGTCTGGTATAGGGCTTCCATCCTTTGGTAGGGTCAGGGTCAAGGGGACCGTCAAAATGGTCTTTATGTTTGGAGTGATATCCTCTCCAACATAGCCATCGCCTCGGGTGGACCCCACCGTCAGCCTTGCCTTCTGATACACCAGTTCAATGGCGAGGCCGTCAATCTTTGGCTCGACCGTGTATTCCACATCGGAATCATCCCCCAGGAGTCTCTTGAGCCTCGTGTCAAAATCCCTTATATCCTGAGCCCGGAACCCATTTTCAAGGCTGAGCATGGGCAGGCGATGCCTTGCCTCTGAAAAGGCCTCCTGCGGCTCTACTCCAATCCCCTGTGTGGGTGAATCGGGTGTTACCAGTTCGGGGTACTGCCCTTCCAGCTCAACCAACCGTTGGAAGAGCATGTTGTATTCGGCATCTGAGATCTCGGGATCATCCAGGGCATAGTAACGGTGGTTATGGCACCTGATCTTTTCCCTTAACTCTTCGATCTCTCTTTTGGTCTTTTCCATCTTCTCTGCCAGCGAAAAAGGCGTCTCCGCCTATTGGCTCCAGACGATCCAGTTTTCTTCGTCTGACTGCCTCCACAAGCCCAAAGCACCCGGTTAACATCATGTCCCCAAAAGGGGCAGCCATATGTCCTCTTAGGCTCGGAAACTTCTCCCTGTTTGGACCTGTCATTGTCAGATGTTTGAAAAGGCTCACCTTCCTGGCCCCAGGAGTCACCTGACATCCGTGACCCATATCTTCAAATATCTCCTGATTGGTAAGCCCCTCCTCGCGGAATCGGTCCAGATGATCCTTCAGTTTCACAGGGGTCAGTAAGGAGGTGTGGTGCTCGTAAATCCCCCATATCTCCTGACCTTTGACCAGGGCCGCCACCGTGTGTTCATTGCCGATATTGACAATGGTGACCCCTTCTTTCCCCTTGGAAGCAGTCCACGGATCTTGAAGAGCACCAAGTATGGCCGAGGCGCTGGTATCCATTACCCACGCCCCCCGTACACTTTCAACGACCGACTTCATCCGGGTAAGGTGTTCGGGAGGGGTTTGATAGAGTAAACTCTCAAGGCCCTCTCCTGAGTCGAGCAGGCCTTTCCACTGCCTAAACCTGAAGGCCCTGTTGCTTCCCGTAGGCGAAAAACCGTGGTCCTGGACCGAAATCGCAACGATTCCAGGGACAGCCACGTGGAAAAGCCCAAGGGTGCCCTGGATGGCCTCGATGTCAATATCACCCATCTCAAGCTCGGTGAGGGGCTCGGCCTCTGGTCTGCTATCAACTATCTGAACGCCCATAGCCTTTACCTTATCGAGGTCATCATGAAAAGTGAGTGCTGCCTCCCTCATGGCAAAGAGCTTCAGCCCTGCCTTCAAGTGCCTTCTAGCAGCACGTGTGCATGGTCCCCCGCCCATTGTCCTGCCAGTTAGGAAGATGTGATACCCCTTTTCGGTTGCTCGCTCTATCAGCGAGGCCATGGCTGAGGTTGCTGAGGGAAGGATCATCTTTGGGCAGTTTTCTGGGGTAGTCCCCTGCTGCCAGACAAGGATGTCCTGGGTACCGCTACCCACATCTATGGCCAGAACACCCTGTGATATATCCATCTGCACCTTTCCTTCACAAAAACATATTGGGTCAAATTGCCTGAGAGCAGGAAGTTGCCAGGTCAAGCAGGGCCTTTCCTGCCGTTCTCGAGGCCTCTTTGAGTTGAGGATTGGAAAACCCGTGCCGCCACTTGAGATCAAAGAGTTCGTCTGAAACAACAAGCAACCCTGCCATTGAAACCGCTCGGTAGAGGGCCACGGTCATAAGGGCCGAGATCTCCATCTCCACAGCCAGGATACCCCGCGCCTGGTAAGTCTTTATCTTGCTTGGAGTCTCTCTGTAGATGGCGTCGGTAGTCCACACCGTTCCTTTGGAAAAAGGGAACCCTTTTCGTCCCAATTCCTTCTCTAACATCTGGTTTAGTCTTTTATCCGATTCAGGGCTCATTGCACCCAAAGGATAATGAGGGGATGTCCCCTCCTCAGATATTGCCGCGGTTGGAACCAAAATATGACCGATACGTAAATCGGCTTGTAGTGATCCGCACCATCCCAGGACCCAGATCCTCTTCGCTCCCAGAGCTATGAGCTTCTCCATGGCAATGACCGCATGAGGGGCCCCGAGAAAAGGACCGCAAAGGGTCAGATGGACATCAGCCCTGCACTCCGTTCGGTATAATCGGTACAGGCCCATCTTGGAGAAGACAACTTCTTTTGCCTCAGTAATCTTAATAAGGTAATCCAGCTCCGAGGGGACAATGACCATCAAGGCATCAGGTCCCACAAACGGGTCTCTTTTCCCCTTCCTAGGCCTGATAATTCCCTCTTCACCCCCCAGTTCCATATTCAAGGTCATGCCCTGGCCCACTCAATATTCTCTCTTATATCCCCCAATTGGCCCTTGCCTGGCCGGGGATTTTAGGGCTTCTGATTTCCCATGGCAACCCCTAAATCATGGGCGTTCAAGTATCTATCAAGTAAAGATCTTTTTGCGGGAAAAACCTTGAACCTGTGAACGCTTAAGAATATTTTGATGGAAAGATGATGAAACTATGATAGTATTAGCTAAAATTTTGATTCGCAAGTGAATTGGAATTTTCATTGACAATCAGATCAAATTAAATTTATATTAAAAAATTCGACTAATTTAGGATTGGCCCTGGTTATGTTTGAGGCATTGACGGAAAGACTAGACGGGATATTTAGGAAGATCACCGGTCGGGGGAGGTTGAGCGAAGCCAACATCCAGGACGCCTTAAAAGAGGTACGTCTGGCACTGCTAGAAGCGGATGTCAACTACAAGGTGGTCAAGAAATTTGTGGAAGACATACGTCAGCGTGCCTTGGGGCAGGAAGTCATTGGGAGTTTGACGCCTGGACAGCAGCTAATAAAAATCGTTAATGAAGAGCTTACAAGTCTAATGGGTGAGGCCCGGCAAGGCTTAAAGCTTGCGGGAAAATCGCCCCATTCGGTGATGCTTGTAGGCTTACAGGGCTCCGGTAAGACCACAACTGCAGCCAAGTTGGCCAGGTATCTTTACAGACAGGGGAGGCACCCTTACCTTGTGCCTGCTGACATTTACAGGCCAGCGGCAATAGAACAGCTAAAGAAATTGAGCACGCAGATCGATGTGCCCATCTACAGGGCAGATCCGGATCAAAGTCCGGAAGACATCTGCGTGGATGCCCTGACTAAGGCTGGAGGAGAAGGCGCGGATGTCTTAGTTGTTGATACGGCCGGCCGGCTTCACATCGATGAGGCCTTGATGGAGGAACTCGTCAGGATCAAGGCAAGGATCAGCCCTGATGAGATCCTTCTGGTAGCTGATGCCATGACAGGCCAGGACGCCGTCAATGTCTCGAAACACTTCGACGAGACCTTGGATATCACCGGTGTCATCCTTTCCAAAATGGAGGGTGATGCGAGAGGTGGTGCGGCCTTGTCCATCAGGGCAGTGACCGGCAAACCAATCAAATTTATTGGCGTGGGAGAGAAGATTGATGCACTGGAGCCCTTTCACCCTGAGAGAATGGCGTCTCAAATCCTGGGGATGGGAGACGTGCTTTCCCTGATCGAAAAGGCCCAGATGGAGTTTGATGAAAAAGAGGCCTTAAAGCTAGAGAAAAAACTAAAGAAAAGCGAATTCGACCTGGAGGACTTCCAAACTCAGTTAAAGCAAATGAAGAAGCTGGGCTCTCTTGAGCAGATACTTGGTATGCTGCCAGGGATGGGGCAGCTTAAGAGACTAAAGCAACTTAAGCCGGACGAAAAGGAATTAGTTAAGGTGGAGGCCATTATAAACTCCATGACCAGGGAGGAGAGGCGGAAATATAAGATCATAAATGGAAGCAGGAGGCGCAGAATAGCAAAGGGTAGCGGAACTACCGTACAGGATGTAAATCGTCTTTTGAAGAATTTCACTCAAACAAAAAGGATGATGGAACGCTTTACTAAAAGTGGCAATACACAAATTCCCTCTTTCTTGGGATGATTGTTTTTCAACTTAAGTTCAAAGGATAGCGAATTATTTCCACAAATCGCAATGGGACAGGGGGTTACAGAGGCATATGGCAGTTAGGATTAGGCTGGCAAGAATGGGGACCAAGAAGAAACCGTTTTATCGTCTGGTAGCAGCTGATTCGGAGGCGCCGCGCGATGGGAAATTCCTGGAGATACTGGGATATTATAACCCGATGAAAGATCCGGCGGAGATAAAGGTCCACGAAGATAAGGTGACATACTGGCTCGAAAAGGGGGCACTTATCTCCGAATCTGCTAGTGCCCTCTTAAAGAGGCAGGGATCAGTGAAATCCCATTCAAAGGCAAACTGAGACAACGTGGTGGTGAAATCAAAGACGGAGGTGAATCGAGATGAAGGAGTTGATTGCATACATCGCCAAAGCGCTAGTAGACAGGCCCGAAGAAGTCTTCGTCACTGAAATAGAGGGTGAGCAGACCTCTGTTATTGAGTTAAAGGTCGCCAAGGAAGATCTTGGGAAGGTCATTGGGAAGCAAGGCCGCACAGCCAGGGCCATGAGGACGATTCTGAGCGCTGCCTCCACTAAGATAAACAAACGATCTGTTCTGGAAATTATTGAGTAGTCTTGAGACAGGTTTCACCTGGAAGCTTGCACCTTGTGGGCAAGGTAATTAGTCTCCATGGCCTTGAAGGTGTGCTAAGGATTCTCTCCTATGCGGACTCAGAAAGGTCGTTCCTGGATAGCGGCAGCGTGTTCCTCAGGACCATATCCGGCGAAATCCTTGAGTACGCTGTAAGGTCCGTAAGGCCTCATAAAAAGCATTTTTTGATGGAGCTTGAAGGATTGACCTCCTCTGATCAGGCGGAGGCGTATAGGGGGGCAGAAATCCTCATATGGCGACATAGCCTCGTGCGAAAAGGGGATGAGTTTTTTTGGTTCGAGCTGCTGGGGATAAAGGTTTACATGGATACAGGAGAGTACTTAGGCGTCATCTCTCAGATCATACCAACCGGCAGCAACGATATATATGTGGTCACGAAGGGAAGCCAGGAGATCCTGGTCCCTGCCACTCATGAGGTTGTCCATGAGATTGATTTAGAGAGTGGACAGATGACTATTTCTGAATCTGAAATGGAGGGACTTTTTGGCTTGAATGCGGTTTGATGTCCTTACCATATTCCCTGAGATGTTCTCCGCTTTTCTCCGGCTCGGGGTACTGGCGCGGGCAATAGAAAAGGGGGTGGTGGATATCAGACTGGTCAATATCCGTGACTTTGCCAGGGGAAGGCATAAGATCACTGATGACCGGCCCTTTGGTGGGGGAGAGGGAATGGTAATGAAGGTTGGACCTATCCACCGGGCCTTGAAATCGATTGAAAGGGTGAGTGGCAGGAGCCTTGTGACCCTTTTGAGCCCCCAGGGAACAAGGGTTGATCAGTCTATTGCCTGGGATTTGTCGCGATGGGATCAGATCATACTTATCTGTGGCAGGTATGAGGGGGTGGATGAGAGGATACGGCATGCCTGTATCGACAGGGAACTTTCCATCGGCGATTACGTCCTGAGCGGGGGGGAAGTGGGCGCCATGGTCCTCATTGAGGTCATCAGCCGCTTGCTCCCGGGTGTCTTAGGAGGAGAGAAGTCTAACCGTGAAGACTCTTTTGAAGAAGGACTACTTGAATACCCTCAGTATACCCGGCCAAGGGTCTTTCAGGGAAAGGAGGTCCCCCCTGTTCTCCTATCGGGGGATCATGGAAAGATTCGCCTGTGGCGTAGGGCCATGTCCTTGAAAAGGACGCTGGAGAGGAGGCCTGACCTCCTAACAAAGGCCAAATTGACCCGTGAGGATGAGATGATTTTGAAAAAAAATGACCTGTGAACGGACACCAACAGATCTATGCGTCTTTATATCGGGCTGGTTCATTACCCTGTTTACAACAAAAACCAGGAAATAATTGCCTCGGCCGTTACCCCTGTGGATCTCCACGATATCGCCAGATCGGCCAAGACCTATGATGTCAAGAAGTTCTTTGTTATTACTCCCCTTGAAGACCAGCGGGGACTGGCAGAACAGTTGCGGAGACATTGGACCGAAGGATATGGGGCGAAGTATAACAGACATAGAAAGGAGGCCTTTGAACTGGTCTCGATTGTCCCATCTTTGAAGAGGGCGATCGATCAGGTCACAGAAGCCGAGGGGGAGCATCCTCTGGTAATAGCAACTGATGCCCTCAAGCAGAGGGATAGAAGCATCTCTTACGAATCGGCCAGGGCCCTGATTTTTGAAGGGCGGCTGGTTATCTTGCTTTTTGGAACCGCCTGGGGTCTTGATAGGGTCTTAATGAAAAGGGCGGACTATGTTTTGGCCCCCATTTTGGGCAGGAGAGACTACAACCACCTTTCTGTTAGGACGGCTGCCGCCATTATTCTGGACCGATTGATTGGTAACTCCAATTGACCGACAGTTCACACCTGACAGAAAAAGCCGTAACCGTTCAACATCCCATCACTCCCCGTTCGCACATGGGTGTTGGCAAACATCAGAACGTAATGAAATAACCTGTGAACGGATACGGAAATGAAAGCCAGGAGGATCATATGAATGTAATAGAGACACTTGAAAATGAGCAGATGCGCACCGACATACCGCATTTTGGACCGGGTGACACGGTGAGGGTGCATGCCAGGATAACAGAGGGCCAGAAGGAGCGGGTTCAGGTATTCCAAGGGGTTGTGATCAGAAAGAAAAAAGGCAATACCAGCGCTACCTTTACTGTGAGAAAGGTATCTTACGGCATTGGCGTAGAGAGGATCTTTCCTCTACATTCCCCGGTAATTGATAAGATTGAGATAGTGTCAAAGGGTAGAGTAAGGAGGTCTCGGCTCTATTACCTTCGTAAGCTGAGGGGAAAGGCTGCCCGCATTAAAGAGATAAGAATCTAGTGCTCTTGGAGCCTACATTATTGTTCTCAGGGTCTGCGAACTAGTGTGTCCACCCAAGAATCTCACCCTTTTTTCAAAAAGCCTCAGCTTCTCAACATGCGATCCGTTTTTCCATGAAGGCCTGGCCCGTGAGGCCGGATATGATCTGATTGCTGGGGTCGATGAGGCCGGTAGAGGGCCATTGGCGGGTCCAGTTGTGGCAGCCGCAGTGATTATCCCTCAAGACACTGGTTTGGATGGAGTCAGGGATTCAAAAAAAATGACTGCCAGGGCAAGAGAAGATGCCTTTTCTGATATTCGACGTGAGGCCTTGGCCTTGGGGATCGGGGTAGTTTCCCATGATTACATAGATAGATTCAATATCTTGAAGGCCACCCTTGAGGCCATGAAGCGAGCTGTCACGGCAATGTACCCCCAGCCGGAGTTCTTACTCGTAGATGGTATCCAGAAGGTCCCTTTGCCAATCCCTCAGAGATGCCTTAAGAGGGGCGATCAGATCAGCCGAAGCATTTCGGCTGCCTCTGTAGTGGCCAAGGTATATCGGGACAGGATAATGCGCGCATATCACCAGATGTATCCGCTTTACGACTTTGACAGGCACAAAGGGTACGGTACCCTCAGGCATCTCAATGCAATAAGGCAATATGGTGCATCCCCGATCCATCGCAAGACCTTTAGAGGGGTGAGCGGCTTTGACAAAGGAAAGACTTGAACTGGGGGACTGGGGTGAAGAACTGGCCCTAGAGAAGATCAAAGGCCTCGGTTACAAAAAGATCGTCCGGAATTACCGTTGCCCTCTCGGGGAGGTGGATCTGATCGCAAGGGATGGGGACACCTTGGTCTTTTTGGAGATAAAGACCAGGAGGGGCAATTCCCTTGCCTACGCCAAAGAGGCAGTAAATGCCAGGAAGAGACGGCAACTCTCCAAGGTGGCCCTAGCATATATGAAGTCCAATGACTGTTACGGGGTCAAGGCAAGATTTGACGTGGTGGCCGTAAGCCTTCAGGGGGATAATCCTCAGATTGAAGTGATCAAGAATGCGTTTGATCTGGCCTATTAGTGGGAGTGATAATGAAAGCCGAAAGCAGGACAGATCTCAAAACCCCCAATTTGCAAATCCAAAATCCAGGATGCGGTACCCTCTTTGCAGTGTCAACCCCTATAGGAAACTTGGAGGATATTACGTTGAGGGCCTTGAGGGTCCTCAAGGCTGTGGACATGATAGCCGCTGAAAATGTAACCCATACCAGGGGCCTTTGTAGGCATTACGGTATAAAGTCAAGGCTTACTAGCTACAACCAACACAACAGATACACCAAGACCCCTGAGCTTATAGAGCGGCTCAGATCCGGTTTGAACCTTGCCCTGGTGACGGATGCGGGGACGCCAGGTATTTCCGACCCCGGTGTCTACCTGATAAACAAGGCCCTCGAGGAAGAAATAAGGGTCGCGCCGATTCCAGGCCCTTCCGCCGTGATTGCAGGGCTTTCGGTCTCAGGTCTGCCTTCAGAGCAGTTCCTTTTTATGGGGTTTTTGTCCAACAAGAAAGGCAAAAGAAAAAAGGAACTGAAAAAATTGACTACTGAACCCCGTACCATGGTGTTTTTTGAGGCCCCTCACCGTGTCAAAGAAATGCTTGCTGATATGATGGAGATACTGGGTAATCGGCGCATTGTGATGCTTAGAGAGATGACCAAGTTGTTCGAAGAGGTGCGGAGGGGGCCTATCAATCATATCTTGGAGCATCTGGCTTCAAGTAGTAGTATAAGAGGGGAGTTTACATTAGTTGTGGAAGGAAGTGGGGAGAAAGAGGAAAATCAGCCCCTAAGTGTGAAGACCCTTAGGAAGATAGACATGCTATTGGCCGAGAAGGCAATGAGGCTAAGAGACATAGCGAGTCTCGTTAGCAGCGAGGAAGGCCTGAGCTACAGGCAAGTTTACAGGGAATGCCTAGCCAGAAAAAACCCTCCATGGGGTTTCAATACAAATGGAACTCGTAAAGAGGTTTAGGATTAGGAACAATTTGGGATTGCACGCAAGGGCCGCTGCCAAGATAGTGGCCTTGGGCAATCAATTTGACTCCAATCTCTTTTTTAACAAGGACGGCAAGGAGGCGGACGGCTCAAATATATTGTCCATAATCGCCCTTGAATGTCCCAAGGGCACTGAGATGGAGGCTCGGATCGTGGGAGAGGATGCAGAGGACTTCATGCAGAAACTAAGTGAGCTATTTGATAAGAGATTCGGAGAAGATAGATGACAGAGCACCATGTTGCCGGGCAACGAAGACTAGAAGGCATCCCTGTCTCCCCGGGCATTATCATCGGCAAGGCGCATCTGGTGGGCAAGTCAAGGGTAAAGATTCTTTACCAATACCTTGTTGACGAAAGGCAGCTAAACAGGGAAGTTGAGAGATTTCGGGCGGCCCTGCGCAGTGAAGAAGAAAAACTTCTGGCCCTTAGAAACCAGATGCCTAAGCAGGTGAAAGAGCAAGTATTTCTTTTGGACAGCCACCTGATGATCCTCAGGGATAGCATGCTTGTAGATTCCACGATCGAGAAAATCCTGAAGGAGAAGATAAATGCCGAATGGGCACTCAAGGAGTCCCTCGACAAGATAAGGGAGGTCTTTGACCAGATAAATGACGAATACCTAAAGAGCCGGATCACGGATGTGGAGAACGTCACCGAGAGGATTCTCAGAAACCTCTCCGGAGGAGCTGAGCAGGGTTTGACCGAGATCAGAGAGCGAATGATTATCGTGGCCCACGATCTTTCGCCGGCAGACACCGCTGAACTAAATATCAGCAAGGTCATGGGGTTCATAACGGACATGGGGGGGCGGACCTCCCATACGGCCATTTTGGCGCAGGCCTTGGAGATCCCGGCGGTTGTAGGGCTTGAATCCGCTACCGTATTAGTAGAGCAAGGCGATCTCCTGATAGTGGACGGCAATACCGGTGAGGTGATCATAAACCCTGACGATAGTGCCATTATCCACTACCAGGAAAAGCAGCTTCAGCGTGACAGGTACAAATTGGCCATCGCAAGGATAAGTCACCTTCCTGCCGAGACCATCGACGGACATAAGGTCACTGTTAGGGCCAATATTGAATTCTTGGAGGAGGTCACATCGGCCAAGGACTATGGAGGAGAGGGGATTGGCCTATACAGGACCGAAATCCTATATCTCAGGAGCCAAGGATTTCCGAGCGAGGAAGAGCTGTTTGAGGATTATCGTGAGGTTGCGGAAATAATCGCCCCAGCGCCAGTGACAATACGGACCCTGGACCTGGGAGGGGAGAGGTTCGTATCTCAGCTCGACTTGACAAAAGAGATGAATCCTGCCCTCGGCCTACGGGCCATCAGGTTTTGTCTCAAGGAGCCGGAGATATTCATGAGCCAACTGCGTGCCATCCTTAGGGCAAGTGCCTTTGGTAAGATTCAGCTCATGTTTCCTATGATATCCGGTCTCCAGGAAGTCCTTGATGCAAAGAAGATCCTGGATCAGGTCAGAGATGAATTGGATAGCCGAGGGGCGGGGTATGACCACAACCTCAAGACCGGCATCATGATCGAGGTCCCTTCGGCCGTTGCGGTGGCCGACATTCTGGCCCCTCACGTGGACTTCTTCAGTATCGGAACAAATGACCTCATCCAGTATGCCCTTGCCATTGACAGGATAAACGAACATGTGGCCTACATGTACCAACCATTTCACCCTGCTATCCTAAAAATGATCCAGCAGGTGGTCCATGCAGCACGAAACTCCAGAATCCCCGTCTCACTCTGCGGTGAGATGGCCGGTGATCCCCTATGCGTATCAATCTTGGTTGGGTTGGGTATTGATGAGCTCAGCATGAATCCCAGGGCCATTCCCCTTATAAAGAAGGTCATCCGCTCCATTTCTCTCCAGGAGGCCCATGAAGATTTCGAGAACGTGTCCCGGCTCTGTACCGCCACCGAGGTGCGGGAATATATCCTTGATCGGATGAAGAAGCTGCTCCCTGAGCTGGATGAAAAGGGATACCTGAACACCTAGCCAGGATAAACAGGAATTGTAGTACTTTAGCCCTTTGAAAACACTGAGGAGTAAGATGACAGACCGCGAGGGTCTTTTTTCCAAAGGACGTGACGCAAATTCTTCACTGCCTATGGCACGCCCCCTTACCTTTAAATACAGTTTCTGCCAGGCAGGGGAGAGGGATCTTCATAGGGACGTCCTCTTATGGGGCTGTTGCGTAACGAGGTTCAAGACCTCACTGCCGTTCTTTGAAATGATGCCGTCCTTTACGTCCTTTGGAAAAAAGACCCTCGCCGTCCCTGCCTTTCTTTAAAAACGTTAAAGTGTTACCAGGAATTGAATATTGATGAATTCGTAAAAGCCCATTGACTGCACTTTTGTGTCATTCCCGTGAAAACGGGAACCCAGGACTCCCGCTCCCCGCCTTCGCGAGGACAAGCTCCGCGGGAATGACGGTCTAGTATGCTTTTTAAGAGTCGACCCTGAAGATATCCATGGGAAACAAGATCGTATGCCAGAATAGAAAGGCCTCCCACGATTACTTTATCGATGAGGTCATGGAGGCGGGAGTTGTCCTGCTGGGGCCTGAGGTAAAGTCCCTACGAGAAGGAGATGGCAGTTTGGTTGACAGCTATGCCAAGATAAAAAACGGCGAGGTCTTTCTCCACAAGATGC
>CAYVMN010000010.1:0-39031 GCA_964452575.1 uncultured Desulfobacteraceae bacterium
GGTAAGGACTCTGCATGGGTTATGAACCGGGATATGATGAGGTCGTTGAGCTCCAGGAAGACCTGTTCCTTGTTCCTGAAATACTGGTAGAAGGTGCCCATGGAAACCCCACAGCGCCGGGTAATCTCCGAGACAGAGGAACCGTAATAGCCCATCTCTTTAAAGACCTCATGGGCAACATCCAAGATAGCAGCCCGAGTGGCCATACCTTTGGCTGTGAGTGATCGTTTGATGCGTTTATTTCTAACTCTTTCAGCCATAAAAACCCACTACTGAATCAGCTATTATTTTTTTATATAATATTCTCCTACAGGAGACAACAATATTATGACCTCAAAACCGGCATTGGCAGGAATGGCACGACCAGAGGGTCGTCCAGGATCATGGATGAGTTCTCTTTTGATATTGGAGGAACAGGGAGATGGGCCTTGAGTTGCTCAAGCCGTTGGGTGCGACCTTGGAGCCGGGATGAAGATGGCCGACCAGTGGGCAGAAAATAGGGGAACGGTGGCCGTTTGTCAAGGATTGGAGTTGGAAATGGCCTCGGCGACAACCTCGGTGAGATCCTTTACCGCCAGGTCAATACCCTCCCTGCGGGCCCTGGTCACGAGTGTCCTCAGGCACTGCTGGCAGGATGACACCACGAAATCTGCTCCGGTCTCCATGATCTCGTCAATCCGCATCTGGGCCACCTTGCCGGAAAGCTCTGGGTTCACCATTTCCAGATTCCCCCCACCTCCGCAGCACCGGGCCAGTTGGCGATTGTTAGGTAGCTCCACCAGTTTGATGCCTGGGATTGCCTTGAGGACCCTGCGGGGTTCCTCGAATATGCCACTGTTTCTCCCTAGATCACAGGGGTCGTGGTAGGCCACAGTTGCGTTGATTTGCTTGAAATGGATGCGGCCCTCCTGGATCACACGATCGAGCATCTGTGTGGCGTGGTAGATATTCAGATCAGGGGAATAAATGTGTTTCCAGGTGTGATAACAGGATGGACATGTGAATACGATCTCCTTGGCACCCACCTGGCGGACCTTATCCGAGTTGTGTTCAACGAGCTTACTTACCTTGTCAGGCATCCCGGCCCCGATCAAAGGAAAGCCGCAACACCACTCCTCCCCGCCCAGGATCGTAAAATCCAGGCCGGCCTGCTCCATGATACGTGCCATGTTGGCGGGAATATTCTGGGCCACGGGAAAGAAGGACGCAACGCAGCCCACAAAGAAGACTACATCGGCATGTCTCTTTTCAAGGGCATGCTCCGGCAGGTCCTTGATCAGTTCCTGCCACTCCCCCCGCTCTTTGTTCTCTTCATCCGATATATTGTGTGATTCCTCCAGGAAGCGGGCCACACGATCGGCGATCCGGGGATAAAGCCCCTCCCCTACCAGACACTGGCGGTCCCGGAGGACCAGTTGTGTGGTTTCGACCTTGGGAAAGCAGGCGGCCGTGCATGCCCCGCAACCCAGGCACGAGAAGATGGAGCCCTCGATTTCAGGACTCCAGTCCAGTCTGCCCTCGATCACCGACCGGGTGATGGCGTTTCTTCCCCTCGGAGTGGCAGATTCTTTTCCTTCTACAAGATAGATAGGGCAGTTAGGGAGGCAAAAACCGCACCGGTTGCACTTGGCCACTTCATCATAGGACAATTTGCGTAACTGAGTAATGTTCATGGCATCCTATTTCGCCTCTGGTCTTGCGGATCTTCCCCTACACAACAAATCGGCCAGGGCACATGATCTGGAAAGGGTCTAGCTGTTCCTTGATTCGTTTCATGATGACAAGATCCGGAGGCCCTTGCCCCCAAATGGGGATTTGCCCCTTCAGTGGGGCGGGGGCCTTCTGGATCATCACATTGCCCCCTTTCTGGATAATGTGCTCGGCAAGGGTCTTCAAGGCCCGAGTTACGTCCCCCATCTGTTTGGGGTCCTCCTGCTCGATCTGCAGATTGATCAGACACACCCCGCTTCCCGCATGGGCCACAATCGTGTGCTGAATGTCGTGGTCTGTCAATACGGTATCGACATAGGGCACAATCTCTTTCCATTCGGAAATGGGATAATTGAGCTGTGCTCTAATGACGGCCCCAAATCGATTGATGAGTGAAGAGGCGATATTGCTAAAGGCCAGCCAAAAGGCACAGTGCCTCTCTTCTTGAAGGAGCGTATCCTCCCTTGCACCCGTGCGAAGGGCCATCTCTTTCATTTCCTTCGCCATTCGGCCAACGGATTCCCAGAAGCCCTCGAGGGCGACACCCACGACATAACTCCCTGATCCAGCGCTAGCCGAACCGTCAAATCCCAATTCCCTGAGGAAGAGGCTGTTCATGACCTCCACTGCCGCCGGGAGGAGCTTGGATTCAAAGAGATTTTCAACGAACCCAGAGGCATCTGCAAAGGCGTCAAAAGGGAAGAGGAGTGTTTCCATTCGTTCAGGGAGGGGCATCAGACGCAGTGTCATTTCGCAGAGGATCCCGAGGGTCCCCCATGAACCGATCATCAGCTTGGACACATCGTATCCCGATACATTCTTTACTGTCTTGCCTCCTGCCCTCACGATCTCTCCGTTGGGCGCCACAAACCTGACCCCCAGCACCATATCTCGTGGCAGGCCATAGAGGAGTCGCCTCGGCCCGCTCGAATTTGTGGCAATGAATCCTCCCATGGTTGCTCTTTCAACAAAAGGGGGGTCTATGGGCAAAAAGCAGCGGCCTTCCTCAGATGCCAGCCTCAACTGGAGGTCCTTTAACCTCACTCCGGCCTCCGCTGTGAGAGTAAGGTTCGAGATGTCCATGTCTGTGATGGCGTCAAGACGAGAGGTGCAAATGACGAGATCCAGGCGTGAGGGAGGGTTGCCTGTTGCCACCTTTGACCCGCTCCCCCAGGGAATGACCGCCAGGTCCTCCCGGTTTGCAAGCTTGACTACCTGAGCAATCTGTTCCGGATCCCTTGGATAGACAATTGCCTGTGGTATCATCCCATCGACCGCATACTCAGCCACGGAGGCGGGGTCGGTTTTCACATGTCCCTGGCCTAGAATCCTATGAAGGTCGTCAATGGTATTTTTGAAACCTTTCACCTGGTAACCCTCAGAGTTGGTTGCCTTCGGGAGACAAAATGGTCTTTATACCACTGCCTTGTGGAGGGTCTTGGGTTCAGGGAGTATCTTTCCAGGATTCCACATCCTGTAAGGATCAAAGGCCCTCTTGATGCCCCGCATGAAATCGATATCACTGTCTGAAAATACAAAGGGCATCTCTTGGATCTTTTCGATTCCGATTCCATGCTCGCCGCTGATGGTGCCTCCAGCGTCTGCACAGATCTTCAATATCTCTCTGCCGGCCTTGCGCACCCGCTTCAGTTCTTCTCCATCCCGTTCGTCGAATAGTATGAGTGGGTGCAGGTTTCCGTCTCCGGCATGAAATACGTTGCCGATCGGAAGATTATATCGTTTACCTACCCCAAGGACCTCGGCGAGGACCTCGGGCAGCCGGGTACGTGGCACAGTGCCGTCACATACAAGATAGCTGGGCTTCAAGCGGGCGACGGCCCCGAAGGCCCCTTTGCGGCCAGCCCAGAGCTGAGCCCGCTCAGCTTCGTCTTTGGCAAGCCGTACTTCCCGGACATTATGGCCATTGCAGACCTCCTGGATCTTTTCGGTCTGCCGCTCCATTGAGTCAACCATGCCGTCAAGTTCTATGATGAGTACGGCGGCGGCATCCAGCGGGTATCCCACATGGACCGATTCCTCTACGGCCTTTATCACCAGGCTGTCCATCATCTCCAGTGTTGCAGGGACGATCCCCTCGGCAATGATGGCCGATACCGTGTTGACCGCATCCTCGATTGTCTCGTAGATGGCCAGCATAGTCTTGGTCGCCTCCGGGGCCCTGATAATCCTTAGGATCATCTTGGTGATGATCCCCAGGGTGCCCTCACTGCCCACCAGGAGCCCCGTGAGATCATAACCGACCCGATCCTGTGTCTTTCCTCCGGTCCAGACGAGAGTTCCGTCAAACAACACCACCTCTGCCCCGAGCACGTGGTTTGTGGTAACCCCATACTTCAGGCAATGGGGACCGCCGGAGTTCTCTCCAAAGTTGCCACCCAGCGTGGAGACCTTTTGGCTGGCGGGATCCGGGGCATAGACAAAGCCTTTCTTGAGAAGCAGGGTCTGGAGATCAAGGGTGATTACCCCCGGTTCCACGGTGACGGTCCTGTTGGGGATATCTATTTCCAGTATCCGGTTCATCCTGGAGAAGTGGACCACAATGCCACCCCTGGTTGGAATGGTTCCCCCGCTCAGGTTGGTGCCTGAGCCCCTGGCTATGACAGGAGTCTTCTCCTTGTAGGCCAAGGCCACAATCCGGGAGACCTCCTCCGCTGTCCCAGGCAGCACCACCGCATCAGGTCTCCCCCTCTCGAGCGATGCATCATACCCGTACAAGGTGAGATCCATATCAGAATAGAGGACATTGCCTGGCCCGACGATCTCTTCGAGGCTGCTTATGGTAGAACTGATTTCCATCGAACGGGACTCTTTATCGTGGCATGCACTTCATAAACAATTTTGGGGTATCATTTTCCCTTCATTTGATCAGGTATTTGGGGCAAAGAATCACGCCTTTCCGTATACCGACGCGGCCGCGTCCAAGGAACCGGGCTGGACCTTCACCCCTTGAGACCTAAGGATGGTCTCCAGGGCCGAAAGGAAAAGGAATACGTTCTTCCGGCAAGAGGAGTGACCCATCAGGCCTACCCGCCAGATCTTCCCTGCAAGGGCCCCCAGGCCTCCACCGATCTCTATGCCAAGTTCGGTCAGGAGCGTCTTTCGGACACTAAGCTCATTCGCCCCTTCCGGAATGCGAACGGCGTTCAGCATAGGTAATCGTTCATCTTCGGGCACAAGCATCGAAAGCCCCATTGCCTCCACTCCGGCAACCAGGGCCCGGTGGTTTAGTTTATGCCTCTCAAATCGCGCAACCAGACCCTCTTCAGCAATGATGCGGAGGGCCTCACGTAAGCCATAGATCATATTGATGGGGGCCGTATGGTGGTATTTTCTCTCTGCACCCCAATAGCTGCTCACCATGCCCATGTCGAGGTACCAGCTTACTACCGGTGTCTTTCGGCTTCGGAGGACCTCCATGGCCGAGGCACTGAAGGAGATAGGGGAAAGTCCCGGCGGACAGGATAAGCACTTCTGTGTCCCGCTGTAAGCAACGTCGACCCCAGTGTTATCGAGGGCAACCTCCATCCCACCAAGGGATGTAACCATATCTACCAGAAAAAGGGCCCCAGACCTTTTTGCAATAGTGGCGAGGTCTTCCAGGGGCTGGCAAACGCCCGTGGAGGTCTCGGCATGGACAACGGCCAGGAGCTTCGGGTTTTTCCCCTCAACTGCCTTGCGCACCGCCTCTGGATCAATAGCCCTGCCCCACTCACCATCAACGCGTATAAGTCTTGCACCCAGACGGCCCACTATGTCGCACATACGGGTCCCAAATACGCCGTTTACGCAAACCACCACCTCGTCTGACGGTTCTACCATGTTTACAAAACAGGTCTCCATTCCCGCGCTCCCTGTTCCTGACACAGGGATGGTCAGGGGATTCTCCGTCTGAAAAAGAAACCGGAGCAGGCGTTGGGTTTCATCCATAAGGGACAAAAAGGCCGGGTCAAGGTGCCCTATGCACGGTGCTGACATTGCCTGGAGCACGCGGGGGGGCACATTGCTGGGTCCGGGACCCATAAGGACGCGTTCACCCGGATCGATATCTCTAAAATCATTCGCATTCAGGCCCATCTTAAACCTCCCTACTACCTCTTGTTATTATATGCGGTATCTCGAGTTTGAAATGCCTAAGCGGTAACCTCAGCTCAAAAGCTCAGATTCCCGGGACTCCTGGGAAACGGGATGACATCCCTGATGTTAGGCAGCCCGGTCACGAATTGGATCAGGCGTTCGAAACCGAGCCCAAAGCCTGCATGGGGGACGGAGCCGAATTTTCTTAGCTCCAGATACCACCAGTAATCATCCGGATCGAGCCCCGTTTCCTTGATCCGTTCAAAGAGGGTATCATAGTCATCCTCACGCTGGCTGCCACCGATGATCTCTCCTATCTTGGGAACCAGCACGTCCATGGCCCGAACCGTCTTCCCATCCCGGTTGAGCTTCATATAAAAGGACTTGATCTCTTTGGGGTAGTCCACCAATATAATCGGCCCTCCGAACACCTTCTCGCAAAGGTACCTCTCGTGCTCGGACTGCAAATCATTCCCCCAGGCCACTGGAAATTCAAATCTCTCTTTTGCCTTTAGGAGGATATCGATGCCTTCGGTATAGGTCAGGTATTCGAAATGCTGGGAGACCAGTCCTTCAACCGTCTTTATCACTGAGGTATCAATAAAGCGGTTGAAAAACTCCATATCCCTTTTGCATCTGTCTATTACATAGGAAAAGATGTATTTCAGAAACTCCACTGCCAGGGCCACATCTCCTTCCAGGTCACAAAAGGCCATTTCAGGTTCAATCATCCAGAATTCCGCTAAATGGCGCGAGGTGTTCGAGTTCTCGGCCCTAAACGTAGGTCCAAAGGTATATACGTCCCCCATGGCAAGGGCATATATCTCTGCCTCAAGCTGGCCGCTTACGGTCAGGTTGGCCGGTCCCCCAAAAAAATCCTGCCCAAAATCTGCATGACCGTCCTTTTTTGGGACCTGATCCAGGTCAAAGGTGGTGACCTTGAACATCTCTCCGGCCCCCTCGCAGTCGCTTCCCGTTATGATCGGGGTATGGATGTAGAGAAAACCCCTGTCCTGGAAAAAGGTGTGAATTGCGTGGCTCATGGCATTTCGCACCCTTGCAACTGCCCCAAAGGTGTTAGTTCGTGGCCTCAGGTGGGCAATGGTCCGGAGGAATTCGAAGGAATGCCGCTTTTTTTGCAAGGGATAGACAGTCGGATCGGCCCATCCAAGGACCTTGATCTCTTCGGCCTGAAGCTCGACCTCCTGCCCCTTGCCGGGCGATTTCGTCAGGGTTCCTACGGCCTTGATCGCGCACCCTGTGGTCAACCTAAAGACCTCCTGCCTATAATTCGGCAACCCTTGATCGGCTATGATCTGGAGGCCTTCCAGGCAAGAGCCGTCATTTAGTTCGATAAAGGAAAAACCGGCCTTCGAGTCTCTCCTGGACCTAACCCAGCCCATCACCTCAAATCTGGTACCGATCTCTTCAGAAGAGAGAACTTGAGCAATTCGGGTCCTCTTCAAAACCCTTACCCCCCTGGGCCAATTCTGGAATCCGCAATCTGTTTATCCGTGCTTCCTCTCAAACTCGGCCATAAACGCCACCAGGTCCTTGACCGCATCAATCCCGGTGGCATTATAGATCGAGGCCCGGCAGCCCCCCACGGATCGATGTCCTTTCAGACCCCCCAGGCCCTCGGCCAGGGCCTCTTCCACAAATATCTTTTCCAGTCCTTCGTCCGGAAGCCGGAAGGTTACATTCATCAACGAACGGCCGTCCTTGTCAGCGGTTCCCGCATAGAAATCGGACCGATCAATAAAATCATAGATGATAGCCCCCTTCTCTTGATTGATCCGCTCCATGTTTTCCAGACCTCCGATCGTCTCCTCGAGCCACTTCAGCACCAGATTGGTCGTATAGATAGAAAAACAGGCCGGGGTGTTAAACATGGACCCCTTCTCGACAAAGGTGGTATATTTTAGCATGGTGGGGAGGTTGTCCGGGACCCTCTCCAGCATATCCGCTCGGATGATCACCATGGCGGTACCGGAAGGGCCGATGTTTTTCTGCGCCCCCGCATAGATCAGGCCAAACGGCGTGACGTCAAAGGCGCGACTCATGATGTCCGAAGACATGTCGCAAACAAGAGGGACGTCGCCGGCATCGGGGAACCGGGCCCACTGGGTCCCCTTGATCGTGTTATTGGATGTAAAGTGCAGATAGGCGGCATCCTCATCCACATGGAAATCCCCGGGGATATAGCTAAAGTTCCTATCTTCTGAAGAGGCGATCACCCGGACATCCTTCCCCTGTATCCCGGCCTCTTTGATGGCCTTGGTGGACCATGTCCCCGTGTTGATGTAGTCCACAGGTCTTCCAACCAGGCTCAGGTTCATGGGGATCATACAGAACTGGAGGCTGGCGCCACCCTGGACAAAAACGACGTGGAAGTTGCCCCCCAGAAGGAGGAGCCTCCTTGTCCTTTCAATCGCCTCGTTGATCACATCATCAAACCATTTTGAACGGTGGCTCACCTCCAGGATGGACAACCCCGAACCCTTGAAATCCAATAGCTCTTCCTGGATCTTCTTTAATACCGGCAAAGGCAATGCCGCTGGACCGGCGTTAAAATTGTGTATTCTTCTTCCCATATACTAAGCTCCTCTTTTTACTAAAAATAATTTAGCGCTCCAAATCTTTCAACATCTGCTTCACCGCTGCCAGCCCTTTGGGGTCCTTTTCGAAGGGGGGCCGTCCGTCCAGGTCGGCTTCAATGATTTCGGTTCGGTAAGGGATAAAACCAAGGAATTCGAAGTCCAGCATCTCTTTCAGGAGGAAATCTCTATCCTTTTCTGAGCGTATCTTGTTTCCCACAAAACTCAATCTTTTGACCCCTATATCCCCTGCCAGCCTGCGGACCTGATGAGCCGTCTCAATACTCCTTCTCCCTGGCTCCACTACCACCACGAGCCTGTCCACTGCCATGGCCGTCCCCCGGCCGAGATGTTCCAGTCCTGCCTCCATGTCCAGTATAACGGCCTCATCCCGGGCCAGGACGATGTGCCTTACAAGGCTTTTTAGCAGGGTGCTCTCTGGGCATATGCACCCTGCCCCACCCTTTTTCACACCGCCCATGACCATTACCCTTATGCCATCTACCTTGGCAGAGAGCTTCTCCGGGAGATCGCTGACCTTAGGATTCAGCTTGAAGAAGGACCCCATGGTCCCGACCTTGGCCTCGGTCCTCTCCTCAATCAGCTCTTTCATCTGTGAGATGGGCACGATTTCTTCACTGTTCTTAACCCCAAGGGCCTGGGCCAGATTGGCGTCAGGGTCGGCATCGATGGCCAGTACCTTCTTCCCCTCATCCGCAAGTGCCCGAATCAAAAAAGCGGCAAAGGTGGTCTTGCCCACCCCACCTTTGCCACTCACGGCAATCTTCATGGAGCAGTCCCTCCTCTCTACAATTCACATAAGTACTTAGAATAACTCATGTCTGAACCTTTTTTCAAGAGCAAGAAATTCCTATAATACCCCATGCTGACAGGCTTGCCTTAGGCGGACAAGCCGGAATTAACCAAATGCTACAGCCCAAATGTCAAATGAAATTCGAATGACGAAATGATAACAAACATTAGATCAAGGCGTCAGGGGAACTTATAGTTATCAAGCTCTTATGTCAATTTTATTACTCCAGGTGGTTCGAATCTTGGGTTTCAGTGCGGTGAGCAATTCATACTTCGCCAATTTTTTCTTGACGTCAAAAGGGTCTTGGTTTAAGATTAAGATATAGTTCAGTCTTATCGCCGCAAGCGGCGGGGAATTCAACCCCAAGGGATTAAACCGAAATGCAAACTCGTGGAGATAGTAATCCAAATGTTCAGGACTAATAGCACCCTGATGCGTCCCCCGCACCCCACGCTTCAAATAAGCCTCTTTGACTTCTACTCGGCCCGACAGACGGTCCCGGCCCGGCCTCACCTGAAAAAGATAGTTCCGGCAAGCTTGCTCCGTGGAAAAGCATGTCTCAAGCCCAGCAACCGTTCGGGGATAGTCTTCCTTACCCCGAGATACTATATCTTGGAGGTACCTGAGTCAAGTGAATACCCCCGCTAGTTTATATGATCGTGCACAAGCCTATTCAATTGTGGAGAAGACCAGGGTTAGGATGGGTTCCAAAACCCATTTTCGAATAATGCGGGTGTTTATGCGCTAGGGTGTACTCGTAAAGGAGAGGGGTCATAGATTTATCTGCATGGCTGAAACCAGAGACCTTTTGGCCAGGCAGGCAGCCACTCGCCTTGATTCGGTTCTTAGGGAAATTCAGGAAAGGAGGAGAAAATGAAAACAAAGGCGGTTAATGTCTTTAAATGGGGTGGGCCTTGGTGGGCTACGCTGTTAGCGTTGTTTCTGTTTTTTCCAGCTACGACTCAGGCGCAGATCACCGGAAGTCCCTCGTCGAAATCTGTCCCAGCGGGCGATTCGATAAGCATCTCCGGCAAAATACCCCCTGGCGAAGATCTTTACATTACGCTGGCTTCCCAGAGGATGTTTGTGCCAAAGGAGTGTGTCGGCGCGAAGGAGAGAGAGAGATACAAGAAAGAAGCGAAGAAATGGGGTTTTAGCCCAGATACAGAAGTCCCTTACCTTGTTTATGTGATAACCAACAATCCCGAGAGCTTGGGAAAGGTGGACGTCAAGAAGTACGGAGGCGCTTTCTTCTTCAGCGGAATATACAAGACCAAGATGTTTTACCTGGGCAAATGGGAGCAGGTTGCGGGTATGGCCCAAAAGGGATATCTTGGCCCGGTCAATACAGAGCAGAGGTACAATCTTTACAAGTTTAATCACGAGAAGAAGTTCGGTATATATACTGCTGGCAAAGAACGGACCATGAAGGGCAAGGTAGCCATATTCAGCAGGGACGTGCTCACCGATTACTCCAAGGAGCCATACTACTGGAATAAGGGGACCAGCATTTCCCTGGACAAAGCCACTGGGAAATATGAGGTTACGTTTAAGACATTTAGGCACACCTACCCTGATACCCCATTCAACGTTTATGTGAACGGTAAGAAGGTGGGCACCTATACAGTAGCTAAGAACGGGTTCTGGCTACCCCTCGGATACCGGTATCTCAACCCCATTATCGTCATCATAGGCGGGATCATTGTGGGCTGGTTCTTCTCCCTGGTCGGCCTCGGCGGGGGGATGCTCATGGCCGCCTATCAGGTCCTTTTTCTCAAGACCTCCGGTCCAGTGGGGATCAATGCAGCCAACACCCTGAAGCCCTCCAACCTCCCCATTGTCTTCTTCAGCCCCATCGCGGCCCTCAGGAAATACTGGTGGGAGGAGAAGAGGCTGGTTCTCAATCTAGCGCTGGCATTCGGTATCGGGATATTCATCGGTGCCTTCATCCTGGGTCCACCCATATCAACGAAATATCTACCTATGGCTCAGTACAAGGTTTGGCTGGGGTTGGTTGTGGCCCTGATGGCCATAAGGCTGACCTACGAGATGACCCCAAGAGGGATGGGAGGCTCCAAATCAAGGAAAGAGGCGGTTAAGAGATACCAGGAAGAGTATGCGAAGGCGAAAAAAGAGGGGGTGGCCTTCAAGATGTCCAAGGTGGAAACCGTGAAGCCGGGTTGGTGGACGTTGGACTTTAAGTTTTTCGGAACAACCTTCAGGAGCTATCCCATCGCCTTTGGCCTGGTGGGTATATTCATAGGTATTGTGGCTGCCTGTTTCGGCATTGGAGGCGGCTTTATTTTGGTCCCCACCATGACCATGTTTGCCGGGCTGCCCATGTACCTCGCTGTACCGGTATCCCTGGTAGGGACCATGTTTAGCTGTGTCTCTGCGCAGTCCCGGTTCTTCCTCATGGGTTACTGGCCGGATCCCTGGATCATGCTGGGTATCTGCGTCGGTGCGTACGTGGGAGGATGGATCGGTGGTCGGACCCAGAAATATTTGTCCGAGAAGGTTCTAAAGATTGTCGCAACCGCAACCCTTTACTTCCTGATCCTGAGATTTTGGAAGATAGAGATATGGATATAGGAGGTCCAAATGGAAGAGAAAAAGGAAAAAAGGGAAATGGAGGCCCTCGATTACGGCATGTTTGTGTTATGGATAGTGGGAACCATTGTCATCCTTATCGGGTTTATCAAAGGCCTTACCTGGACGCCCTGGACAGGGATGTAGACACCCCAAAACAACCAAGGTAGACAGGCATTCCCTGCCGAGGGGAGGGTGCCTGTCTACGATCAGAGGAAGGCGAGATGGGCCTTGTCGAAGTAACGGACAATCTGTGGTTCAAAATCGCGCCTGTCTTTTCATGGATTTCCAAATCTTTGGGAGTGATCTTTTACCCTTTTATGTTCCTGGGACCGGAATTGGGCATTGCATGCATAGCAGCGCTCACATATGGGGTTACCAAGATCCTGGCCAAGCTGTACAGACCGCTGGGAGAAGAAAAACTACAGAAGGAATTCAGTAGACTGGAAGGAATGAGAAGAGATGCGGTTGATATGGGGGCAAAAGATGTGTGCAAGGGCCTGGACGAGGAGATGGATAGAATCTATATTGAGCAGTTGCGTTCCTCCATTATGCGGGGTACAGCCGTTTACTCCATTCCTGTATTGGCCATGCTTTGCTGGGTATGGAGCTATTTCTCTCCCGAAAGGCTCCAAACCATGTACGGAAAGCCTTACGTGACAAAGCTTCCTTTCACGATCGGGATATATGATCATATTGGACCTGGATTCTGGTTTTTCATGTGCTACATCGGTGTGTGGGCCTTACTCGCTATAATAGGAAAAATGAAACAAAAGGGAACAAAAACTGCGGCGCAAAAGGGCTATGGTTGAAGCTCGGTGCCGATGCAACGAGAAACAGATGAA
This sequence comes from uncultured Desulfobacteraceae bacterium, assembly GCA_964452575.1. Taxonomy (GTDB): domain Bacteria; phylum Desulfobacterota; class DSM-4660; order Desulfatiglandales; family Desulfatiglandaceae; genus CAYVMN01. Next base: position 12,651 of record CAYVMN010000010.1, read on the forward strand.
ATTTTATGTGGATAGCATCGTAGGGTATCTCGAGGTCAAGCTTCAGAGGTGGAACGCTTTGTCCAACGGTTTGCTGACCGGCGCGGGGAGCGTCCTGGCTTTGGCATTTAGCGTGGGCATCGTTTTGGGTGTTTCTAGAATTAATGCCTTGATGCCCTTTATTATCGGCTATTCTAGCGCGAACGCCGGCTATAAAGTCTGGGGCAAAAGCGATATTGAAGACGGGCATAAAAGGAGGCTTCACTGCGGTATCGCCGGGATAGCGGCCGGCCTGTTCGGCTATTTTGTCCAATACCAGATTAACCAGTATTTCTTTGGGGCATTGGCTCCCCTCAGGATGCTACTCTTCTTCCTTGCAATAGGCCTTCTTATGGGTCTCATCGGAGGCTGGTTGAAAGGCGCAACGGAAAAATCCTGATCCCTTTTCTCATTCTCCCAAAAACTTCCTTAACTGCCTTTCATAGTAACCTTTGTTCTCTGTTGCGAGGGCGATGGCCTCCTTAATGGTCTTGACTGCCTCTGAGAAGGACCCATTGGCATAGTAGGCCTCTGCAAGGGTGTCAAGGAAGACCGGTGACCTATCGAGGGCAACCGCCTTTTTGGCCAGTTGGATGGCCCTCGGCGCATCTCTCAATTCCTTGTCGGGTGCAGTAACCAAGAGCCAGGCGAGGTTATTTAAGGAGATGGCCTGGTTTGGGTCCAGTTCAAGGATTCTCTCATAGGCCTGGATGGCCTCCTTATTTTTGCCCATCTCCTGATAGACCATGGCCAGATTCTGATATAGTGCAATGTTATCCGGTTCCTTGAGGAGCTGCTGGTTTAGTGCCTTTCCGATCAGGGAATAGGTCAGGCGATGCTTCACAGGACCAAAATTCAGGAAGTATCCTAAGCTGCACACGCAGCCCAGATATACCATAAAAGACGCCGCGACAAATCGGTTGTGGCGCTTGAAAAGGCCCGGCTCCTTGAGGCCCTTCCAGAGATAAGCAACCCTTTCCTTGATGCTGAAGTGATGCCAGCTGGGAAGCTCTCTGCTGTTTCCTGTCACAAACGCAATCTTTTCTAGGGAGCTGATAACGGGCGCAGGGGTGCCGATGGTTGCGGCTGCGTAAAGATCTGCCTGCCTTTCAAAGTTGCGCATGAAAAAGCCCATGATGTAACGGAAATATACTAGGAGTGTAATTAGCATGGGGAGGGCCAGAAAGAGATAAAAGAGGTTCATCCGCTGTGGATCATTCTGATAGACCATCTTCATAAGAAAGGGATGGGAATAGATAAGATAGAAAAATAGATCTGAAGATCCAAAGGAGAGGACCATGAAGCCTAGGAAAAAGAAGAGATAGAAGAGGAGGTGGCGGTATTTGGCATGCCCCATTTCGTGGGCAAGCACCCCCTTGAGTTCGTCCACTGAAAGGATATCCATTAGGGAATTGGTAACAAGGATATATCTGTATCTTGGGATAAGGCCCATGATGCCCGCCGTCATCATCCGGCCCTCAAAAATGGGCCATGACAACAGGCGACTATACCTAAAGCCCTTATCATCAAGAAAGGCCTCCAGTTCTTTCGCCTTTCCTGATCTCTCGAATGGTTTACACCCCCACCAGTACTGGATAAACTTGGGCATAAAGATCATTAGTAGCGTCAGAAAACCGGCAAAGAATACTATCTGCCCCTCGGGACTGTGGATAAAGCTGTCGGGCTCGGCCCAGGGGCTCAGGCCGATGAGGTCATAGAGAAAGGATAGGATAAACCATGGAAAAAGGATGGGCAGGTTAAGCCTGAAATTGGAAAGGATAAAGGCTCGCCTGGTTATCCCTGGCCGAAAAATCTTCTCATAGGCCGGATAGGCGATATGCCAAATCGTGGTCAGATAAAAGAAGAATAGGGACAGGGCAAGGACCCCTTGCAGGACAGAGAACCCCTCAAGCCACGGTATCATTTGAAGCCAATATTTCAGATTCAAGACATAGACTGCCAAGGCGAACAGGAAGATAGCGAGCACAGAAAGCCTGACTGTCAGCCTCTGGTACCGGGCGGTCAGACTCCCATCCCCCCCCCCAAGCCCATCCCTATTATCAAGTCGCCTCTTTAGATCTCTAAATGCGTAACCGCAGTATGCCGCAAATACCAACCAGGTGAGAAAGAGCATCAAAAGGGAGAAAAAGAGGGAGTGCTTTGGGGCCGTATCAGGATAGTTGATGTTAAATATGAGGAGGACTACAATAAAATAGATAATGTTATTAAACATGTCCTAAGGCCGTTGATCCGCAGCATCCTTCTCCGAGAATTCCAGTGTGCCGCCTCCTGGGGGGAGATTGTGATCACCCCTTAATACGATCTCTACCCCGTAACGAGACTCCAGCCCGGCAAGCTCCTTCCTCTTCCTGTTCTGCAGGTAGGTTGCTACGTCTGCCGGCAGGTTTCCATTCACTCGTATGACCCCCCCTCTTGAAATACCCATCCAGATCTGGCGCAGGAAGGACACAGAGGCGGATTCCACCGACAGAGTAAGGCCCCTTCCCTGGCAGTATGGGCAGGTCTGATAGCTCCTGGACTCTATGGAGGGTCTGAGGCGCTGTCTGGAGAGTTCAAGAAGGCCAAACTTGGAGATGTTGGACATGCTTATCTTGGCCCTATCATCCTTGGTCCCTTCCTTGAAGCACTTCTCCACTTCTCTAATGTGTTTCCTGTCTTTCATGTCAATGAAATCGATCACCACGAGCCCGCCCACATCCCTCAAGCGGAGCTGCCTTGCGATTTCTGAGGCAGCCTCGATATTGGTTCTGAATGCCGTGCTCTCAACATCCTTTCCGGATCTCCCGCGCCCCGAATTAACGTCAATGGAGATCAAGGCCTCCGTAGGATCTATGTGGATCGAGCCGCCTGACTTCAGGGGCACCTCGGCCCCATAAATGGTCTCGATCTGTTCCTCGATCTTGTAGTGGGAGAAGATAGGGACTTTCTCCTTGTAAGGCTTGACCCTCCTCTGGTGCCTGGGAGATATGATCTTCATATAGGCCTTTACCTTGGAAAATGTCTCCTTGTCATCCACGAGCACCTCTGTGATTTCACTTGTAAAGTAATCCCTGAGGGTCCGTAGACATAGGTCCTGTTCTTTGTGGATGAGGGAGAGGGGAGGGGCACCTTTCACATTTTCCTTGATATTATTCCACATCCTCAAGAGCCGATTGAGATCTCTTGAAAGCTCTCTTTTATTCTGTTTCAGTGCGGCGGTCCTGACGATGTATCCAACTCCTGCTGGGAGCCTGAGCTGGGCCATAATGGCTTTCAGCCTGAGCCTTTCTTCCTCATCTTCGATCTTCTTGGAAATTCCTCCATTGCCACCTGGCATCAGGACCAGATATCGACCTGCAAATGAGAGATACGTGGTTAGCTGCGCCCCTTTGCGACCGACCATCTCTTTTGTTACCTGGACAAGGAGTTCCTGTCCCCTCCTGATGGTCTTTTCAATTGGGGGCACAGCCTGATCTTTTTTTGCCTCAGGCCGGTCCAGATAATACTCCGGATGAATTTCGCTCGCCTCCAGGAACCCGTTTTTAATGTCACCAAAATTGACAAAACAGGCCTGCAGACTTGGCTCTACTCTCTCTACAACTCCTTTGTAGATGTTCCCGATCTTTTGCTCTGAAGTGGTGGTCTCAATGTGGAACCCATCCAGTAAACCATCTTTGATAATGGCCACTCTGTACTCTTCCGGGTCCACGGCGTTAATGAGCATCTTGGTTTTCATGGATTCAAATAGCTCCTTTTCCCTCTTATCTTTTTCCAGGTGCGGTCTTGGCTCCAGCCCTCAGGGCTTAACCCCCATATTGAGAGAGGACTTTCTACTGTAAGGCTCCGAGGAGGCTATCAGGGAAAATACCTGTCCAGCAGCTAATGGTGATTTTTCCTCCCATGTCGTTTGAAATGTTGATTGGCCTGGTACATGAAGGTCCGTATGGCTCCCTCCCTTCCAGGCTGGAAGCTGGAGTCATAGGGGGTGTCGAGATAGGGGACCCTGAGTCTGTTCATGAGGGGTTTCACAATGGAGGAGGTGATGGTGCTGGGCATACAGGTGAAGGGATAGACATTCACAACCCCGTTATATCCTTCCCTCGCATATTGTACGATTCCGGGTATGCTCAAACAGGCCTCTGTACCCACATCAAAACTGAAGAGGTCCCTTTCCTTGAGGATATCCTCCAGGTGTGCCACCTTATGATCCTGGGCAAGATCAATAAGGGGCTTAATCCTCTTGTAAACCTGCCTCTGTCTGTATTCCTGGTAGTAAAGGTCCCCTCCATAACTCATAATATTCTTCAGATATTCTTTAATGGGACGGAATATCAGCTGTTTGAGGGTCAACCTTAATCCTATTTTCGCCTCTCTCAACCTGTCATAGCTCGTATAATTGACCCATTCGGCGATGGAGGCGTTTACCACCTCGGCCCCGTACCTTTCCAGCATTCGTATGATGTCCTGATTCGCGTGAATATGGGCCCTCAGATATATTTCACCAACAATCCCTATCAGGGGCTTGGAGGGGATCTTGGTGTCCACAATCTCCTTTCCCTCTTCTACGATCTGCTCTAGCCAATCCAGTATCTTCTCAAAATCCTTACTTCCACCGTACGTTTCAAAGGCGTCCTCCATAAGGTGCATGGATCTTTCGATAAATTGATCCGTCATCCCTGGCTCTTTTTCATATGGCCTGATCCTCCACAAAAGCCTGTCCAAGATGTCCGCCACAACCACAGAAAAATAGCCACTTTTCCTCAGGTCTCTGACCAGTTCTTGCTCGATCAAACCGGCCATGGAGTACCCGTCTTTCGTCGTAAGGGACCCGATCTTTAGATTTCTCAATCCTGGAAAGGAATCCAACACAATTCTCTGGAACTTGTTATACATGCCAAAACGGCACGGCCCGTCCGCCTCTGGCATGAAGTAGATATAGTCTTGCGGATTGAAGTCATCTCCGAGCTTTTCTTCCTCCTTCTTCATAAAATAGAGGATATCCCCTGTAGTGATCTGGCACGGGTAACATTCCTTTCCAGAGGTATATTCCAATCCGAGATCAAGCCCTTTGTAAGTATCCATGACCTTGCCATTGATCCCGAACGCCCTGAAAGTTGCGGCCAGGAGATGCCCCCCTATCCTGTTCATTTCAGGTATAAGGACGGTCTTGTCCCTGAGGTTGAACCTGCCAACGTTTTCCCTAAGCGACTGAAAATCTATAATCTTATCTGATTCCATTTCCTTCATGGTAAAGGGAAAATGTATCAATTCGCCGCGCGCAAGCCGGGTTCCAACCCGGCCTGTTGCTTCTGTATTGTATTTTCGACGACATTCCTATAGGCCTCAAGCCTTGTCATGACACCGGCCACGGCGCTGTGCTCGTCTAACTCCAGGATCAGATAGGCCTTCTCGCCCATGATATGCTTATAGAAATGCTCGATAAAGGAATCTGCACCGCATCCGAAATTGGTCAAATGCAGACCAAAGTAATTTGTATGACCCATTACAAACTTGGCAGTCCTTAGGATGTTGGCACCTAGCCCCCAGTACATGGAGGGGAAATCCGAGAGGTCTATGAAAGATACGTCGATGAAATCCATGGGCAGGGCCGTCACCCCGATCTTGGCCAGGTTCTTGCCCAACCTCAGGTTCAATCTCTCATCGTAGAGATTGTAAGGCCGGCCTGTCACCACTACCACAGGCTCCCCCCGGTCCTTATCTCCTAAGATCTGGCGCCCCTTTCTGTAAAGCTCCTCAGCAAATTGCCTCTGCCCCTCCAGGGCATAGTCAATGGCCCTTTTTATATCAGACTTATTGACCCCGAGTTTGGGCCCAACCTGCTCTGAGATCTCAAGGGCCAGTGTGTCCGCGTCATACTTGAGGTGAACAACCGGGCTCAAGACAGAAGAGGAATCTATTTCTAGCGCCATACGGACCATATGTGAGTTGGCCTGCACCATGGGGCAGTAGAACCCTGTCTCGGAAGGCTCGATAGTCGGAGTGGTGATAATGCTTGGGATGAAGAGAAACCTTGTCATTCCAATCAATTCTTTGATGTGACCGTGGGACACCTTAACAGGATAACAGGTCTCGGCCACCATTGTCTCTATGCCCACTTTGGATATCTGTGTGTTGGTGGGCGGGGTCAGAACGAGGCGGAATCCAAGCCTGTCAAAGAAATGTGCCCACATAATGCCGCTATGTTGGCCATAAAGGGCGCTTTGCATACCGACGGTGGGGCGGTTGTCCACCTCCATCAGGGGCTCTCCTTGGAATTCATGGCAGACCCCGGCCATATATGTCTCCCAGATCCTTTGCCTCAGTTCAAAGAAGTTCTCCTCCTTAAGCCCGCTGCTCCGGGTCAATTCATACCTCCCGCACTCCCCTCCCCAGACACTGCGGCGACCGTCAAAATCATAGATCTTCAGTTTGCACTGGTTGTGGCAATTGGAATCCGCCCTGCACACCTTTTCCGTGTAATTCATGCGGTCATTAATGGCGTTCTCAAGCCCCCTGAAACTACTCACCCTTTTTTTCTCCAGGTGCATCTTTTCTCTTACACTGAGCGCGGCGCCATAGGCGCCAAGGACCTCTCTGTGTCGGGGTACCAAAAGACCGTGTCCAAGTACATTTTCAAAGGCGGCCACCACCCCCTTGTTTAGAGAGGGGCCGCCGAGGAACATGATCCTCTTTCCTATCTTCCGCTTACCCACCACCCTGTTGAGGTAGTTGAAGACGATGGCATAGCACAATCCGGCTATCAGATCATCCCTTAAGACCCCCTTCTGGTGATAGGAGACCAGGTCTGATTCCATAAATACCGTACATCTCTCTGCAAGTTTTACAGGGCGCAGGGATCCAAGGGCAATTTCCTGAAACTCTCCGACAATATTGATCCCGTGTTTGTTGGCCAGCTCATGCAAAAAGCTTCCCGTACCAGCGGCGCAGACCTTATTCATATCGAAATCAAGCGGGTAGGCATTGGATATATATATGTATTTAGAGTCTTGCCCTCCGATCTCGAAGATGGTGTCCACCTCCGGGTCTATCTCCACCGCACCCCGGGCGTGGGCGGTTATCTCGTCGATGATCAGGTCTACATCAAGAAAGTCCCCGACCACGTTCCTACCCGAGCCGGTCGTAGCCGTCCCCCTGAGTTCAATATCTCTATCAACATTATCACTCAGGTATTTGAGTAGCCTCTGTGTAACCTCAATAGGCTTTCCCTGAGTGGGAACATAGCTCTTATGAACTATCACTCCATCCTCAGTCACCAGGGCATATTTTGTTGTGGTGGAACCCACATCAATACCCAGGTAGCACCCGGCCTTTCTACGAGCCAGGTTAGCCTGGATCTCGTTGGTCTCGGGGAAGGCCGTCTGCCTGAGGTTCAGCCTTGGTGCCACAGGCACAGACATCTCGCGTCTTGACCCTTTTGCCTTCAATATTTCTAGATCACAATGACTTTCAACCCCTGATTCAAGGGCCTGTAAGGCAACCCCAAGGGCACCGATTGAGGTGCTGTGAGGCGGCACTGTCAGTCCACGAAAATAATCCCTGAATGCCTTCACCTGGAGCTTGTTTAGGGAAAGCCCTCCAACAAAAATAATGGGTTCTTTCAGGACCCTGTTGGAGACAATGGTGCTCATGTAATTTCTGGCGTTTCCTACATGGAGACCGTAGATAATGTCCTCTAACCTCTCCCCTTTGTTCTGGAGATGGATCATATCAGACTTTGTGAAGACGGTGCACCTGCACGCCACATTTGCCGGCTTCCGGCTCTTCTGCCCAAGCTCAATGAAGTCGGCCAGTATCTTATCGATATGGGCCCTTGAGGTATCGATCTGTTCAGCGTAGAGACTGGTGGCCAGTCTCTGGGCCTGCTGATCGATAAAGGACCCGGTTCCCGAGGCGCAGGGCCCGTTGGTATTAAAATATTCGAGTTCCCATTCACCGTTGGAATGGTCGATCTGCAGTAGGGCCGTGTCCTGCCCCCCCATAGCAATTATTGTCCTCACATCAGGTCTTATGTGAATTGAACCCAGGACCTGACTGATGGTCTCGAATTCGTAAAAGGTATCCAGTTCCTCGCTAAGATTCTTCCCATGGTTGCCGGTGAAGGAGATAGACTGGATGTTTTCTGCCCCCAGCTCCTGATAAAGGCCCCGGATCAAGGCCAGTACACCTTCCTCAACCTTACCAAGGTGCCGCTCATAAGGGGACTCATACACGATCTCCTTCCTTTGATTGATAACCATGCAGTTCAGGCTGACCGCTCCGGCATCAATGCCCACGTACAGTCTATCCGAATTCCATTTCAAGCCTTTTGACTTATGAGATCTGTGTTTCATTGCTAAGATAATAGATATCCCCTGAATGTTCTTGGGTCCGAATATGGCCTTTCCTCAGCAGGTCTTCCACAAGTTCCTTCACGTCGCCCATAGATAGATCCAGGGAATTTGCGATATCCACCTGTCTCAGGGGCCTCCTTCTTACCATATCGAGGAGACTTCTGGTCGTGAAACCCTCCTTAACCCTGCCTCGTGCCGGTTGAACGTCGGCGATTATCTCGGCATTACTGCCGAAAAACCTCTTTATCGCCATCAACCTTTTCGTGTCAAGGGCCGTGGCACAACTATCCGCTGGGGGACGCACCACTGTATTGAGTTGTATCTTGTCAGGGGAGATCTGGGCAATCAGGGTCCTCAACCCTTCAAGTTCCCTGTCTGTGTCGTTGATCCCGGCCAAGAGGACCACCTCCATAAAGAGGTCCCCTTTGTATTCTTGCCTAAAGAGCTTCAGGCCGTCAACAATGGTCCTTAACTCCAGTTGTGGATGGGGCCTGTGGATCCTTCTGAAGGTAGACTCAATGGCACTTGAGAGGGTGGGCATAACGATATCCGCACCCAGAACACCGTGTCTGACATCTTCTATCCAGAAGAGGGCCCCGTTTGTCAAGAGCGCAACCTTTATCTCTGTGACATCTTTGATCAGGGAAATGATTTGGTCGATTTCGGAATGTAGAGTGGGCTCACCCGACCCTGCGAGGGTAATGGCATCCGGTACACCTCGGAGGAGGCCCTCTTGGATCTCGACAACCACCTCGCGAACAGGGGAAAAGGGTTCCCTCTTTACGGTCTTAAAGGTCGTCTTACCCACCTGGCAGTATAGGCAGTCGAATGTGCAGGTCTTTTCAGGGACCAGGTCAACCCCCAAGGAGAGGCCTAATCGCCTTGAAGGGACAGGACCGAAGACATAGGCCATATGACTCGAACTCCTTTACAAGCACACCGGGAACTTAGCTTATTAGTGGGCCTCACTCCAGTTCTTGCCCTTACCAATATCTACCTTCAAAGGAACCCTTAGAGAGTAGACCCCTTCCATTTCCTGCTTGATCATAGGACAGACGATATCCAGTTCTCCCTCAGGCACCTCGAAAACCAGTTCATCGTGGACCTGAAGAAGCATCTTTGTACCGAAGCCTTCAGCAAGCAGGCGCCCATGAATATTTATCATGGCCATCTTGATCAGGTCAGCTGCCGTCCCCTGGATCGGCGTATTGACGGCCATGCGCTCCGCCTCGGCCCGCATAACGCGATTGTTGTGGCGAATATCCGGAAGGTAGCGCCTCCGGTTGAAAAGGGTGGTGACAAAACCCTCCTTATTTGCCATCTCAATCATCTCGTCCCGATATCTTGCCACCCCCTCATGCCTCTTATAATACGTTTCGATGTAATGTCTGGCAGTGTTATAATCTATCCCCAGCTCATCACTCAGCTTCCTAGGGCCCATGCCATAAATGATCCCGAAATTGATGGCCTTTGCAATTCGCCTCATCTGTGGGTTCACTTGACCCTTCTCAAGACCAAAGACCTCGGAGGCCGTCAAGGCATGGATATCTTCCTCACGCCTGAATGCCTCCATGAATGCCTCATCCCTGGAGTAGTGGGCGAACACCCGCAATTCCACCTGACTATAGTCGGCAGATACCAGGTACCTTCCGTCCTCCGCGACAAAACCCTTGCGTATCTCACGTCCCTCTTCTCCACGGATGGGGATATTTTGAAGATTCGGGTTACTGCTGCTGAGTCTTCCGGTGGCCGTGACCGTCTGGTTGTAAGAGGTATGGAGTCTCCCAGTGGATGGATCCACCATCTTAACCAAGGCATCGAGGTAGGTGGATTTGAGCTTGGAAAGGGTCCTATAACGGAGCACCAGTGTGGGTATATTGTATGAAGAGGCAGCAAGTTTCATGAGAACCTTGACATCCGTAGAATAGCGTTTGGTCTTGTCAGTCTTTTTCTGGCCCGGCAGCCCAAGCTTTTCAAACAGCACAAAGCCCAGTTGCTGGGAAGAATTAATATTAAATTCCATGCCCGCCTCTTCAAAGATCTCTCTTTCAATCGCGCCTATCTCTTTTGCAAAGCGGGAGGACATATCCTCAAAGACCCCGCTGTCAATGGTGATTCCGGTCAGTTCCATATCCATTAGAACGGGCAAAAGCCTCATCTCAAGGTCATGGAAAAGGGCCTCGTTCTTGTCGGACCTCAACTTCTTGTCCAGAATCTTCATCAGTCTCAGGGTTATGTCCGCATCTTCACAAGAATAGGACTTCGCCTTTTCCACCTCTACCTCGGCAAAAGTGCCTGCGTCTTTTCCCTTGCCCACCAGATCCCCGTAACTAATCATCTTGTGGCTCAGGTAATGCTGGGCAAGATAACCAAGGTTGTGCTGCCTCAGGCCCGGGTTGATGACATAGGATGCAATCATTGTGTCAAAATCAATGCCTTTGAGGACCACACCGTGAAGTTTCAGGACCTCTGCATCGTATTTGATATTCTGGCCTACCTTTTTCACCCGTTCGTCTTCCAGGACACCCTTTAAGATCTCAAGGGCCTCGGAGGTCTTCAGCTGAAAAGGGGCACCAGGGTGGGTATGGGCAATGGGCAGGTAGTATGCCTTTCCCTCCTGGCAGCAAAAAGAGATCCCAACTAATTCGGCCTGAAAAGGATCCTGGCTGGTGGTCTCGGTATCCAGCGATACGATCCCTCTCTTTGCGATCTCTCTTGTCAGGGCAACCAGTTCCTTTTTTGAGAGGATCAAGGTGTAGTCTCCGGCCCCTTCCTCCCTTGAAGAGAATTGGTCCCACAGGTCTCGGAACTCCAGTTCCCGAAACTTCTCCGCAAGCTCATCCGTCCGCATTTCCCCTATCATGAGTAGCTCGGGATCAGCGTCAATGGGTACAAATCGATCGATTGTGACAAGTTCCTTGCTCAGATAGGCATTTTCGCGGAACTGCTCGAGATTCTCCTTGAGCCTCTTTTTCTTTATCGCTTCCACACGATCGAAAACACCCTCGAGGGACCCGAATTCCCTAATAAGATCCACAGCGGTCTTTTCTCCTACACCGGGTATACCTGGGATATTGTCCGAGCTGTCTCCGGACAGGCCCATAACGTCGATAAATCTTTCAGGCTCAAACCCATAGGCCTCTTTCAGCCCCTCATAGTCGGACACCGAATCCTTCATTGTGTCCCACATGGATGTGCCGGGCGTAATGAGCTGTCTGAAGTCCTTGTCGCCGGTTATCATCACCACTGGATGACCCTCCTCCTCACAGGTCCTGGCTAAGGTACCTATGATATCATCGGCCTCATATCCCTCCTTTTCTATTATCGGAATCCCAAGGTCTTCCACAATGGCCTTTGTGATTGGGATTTGGGCCGCCATGTCCTCCGGCATGGGTGGACGATTGGCCTTATAGTCAGGATAGACCTTATGCCTGAAGGTAGGACCCCTGGCATCAAAGACGACGGCAATATATCTCGGCCTTTTATCGGAAAGAAGCTTCAAGACCATTTTGGTGAAGCCGAAGATGAGATTCGTGGGGAAACCTTTTGAATTGGAGAGGTGCCTTATGGCATGGTAGGCCCTGTGGAGATAGGAACTGCCATCTAACAGGTAGACTGTTTCTTTCTCTTGAGGCATAGCCCCGCCAAACCTCCTAAGGCCCTGTACCCGACCATGCTCACTTGGCATATTCCACGGCCCGGGTCTCACGGATCACAATAACCTTGATCTGGCCTGGGTAGGTCAACTCCTCCTCTATCTTCGCTGCGATGTCCTTGCAAAGGAGAAAGGCCTCATCATCACTGACCACCTTTCCTTCTACCATTATGCGGATCTCTCGTCCGGCCTGAATGGCATAGGACTTGTTGACCCCGTTGAAGGACATGGCAATCTTCTCGAGGCCTTCCAGCCTCTTGACATAAGATTCTAGCATCTCCTGGCGTGCCCCGGGCCTTGCGCCCGATAGGGTATCCGCTGCCTGTACCAGAACTGCCAAGACGGACTCGGGCTGGATGTCCTCATGGTGGCTGGCAATGGCGTGGACCACCTGGTTTGATTCGCCATGTTTCCTCGCCAGATCAGCACCAATGAGGGCATGCGGCCCCTCCACCTCGTGATCTACGGCCTTTCCCACGTCGTGGAGAAGCCCGGCCCTCTTGGCCTGTTTTACATTCAGTCCGAGCTCGGCCGCCATGATCCCGCAGAGGAAACTGACCTCTCTAGAATGCTGAAGCACGTTCTGGGCATAACTTGAACGGTACCTCAATCGACCGATGAGTTTTACAAGTTCGCTATTGATGCCGTGTACGCCAACGTCAAATGTGGCCTGCTCTCCTGCCTCCTTGATATTGGCCTCTATCTCGCTGCTGACCTTGGAGACGATTTCCTCTATCCTGGCCGGGTGGATCCTGCCGTCATCTATCAGCCTCTCCAGGGAGATCTTTGCCACTTCCCTCCTGACCGGGTTAAATCCAGAAAGTATGACCGCCTCAGGTGTGTCATCAATTATAAGGTCTATACCCGTTGCCGCTTCAATGGCGCGTATGTTTCTCCCCTCCCTTCCGATGATCCTCCCCTTCATCTCTTCGTTCGGCAGATTAACCACAGACACCGTCTTTTCGGCGACATAATCACCGGCATATCTTTTGACGGCCAGGGCAAGGATCTCCTGGCTTTTCCGATCAGCCTGGGCCTTTGCCTCGTTTTCAATCTTTCGGATTGTCATTGCTGCCTCGTGTCTTGCCTCTGATTCCATGGAGTTGATTAGGATCTTCTTGGCCTCCTCACTGGACATGCCTGCCAGGCGCTCGAGTTGCTTCGTCTGTTCCGCAATGCTACGATCGTATTCAGCCTTTTTCTTGTGCAGTTCCTTTTCAATCCTATCGATGGACTTTTCCCTCTCGGCGATATCGCCTTCCCTCTTTTCCAGATGTTCAATCTTCTTATCCAGGTTTTCCTCCTTGTGAAACAGGCGCTTTTCCTGGATCAGTAACTGCTCCTTCTTCTCCTTGGTCTCCTTTTCAAAATCGATCTTCGTCTGATACAAAAGGTCCTTGGCCTGAAGGGCAGCCTCCTTCTTTATTGTCCTAGCCTCTTTTTGGGCATCGGCCAGCACCTTCTTCGAATACTGCTCTATGGAATCCACTCGGCTTTCAACGACCTTCCTGCGTACAAGAACACCGAGTGGAATGCCTGCTGCCAGACCCAGAAGAATTAGCCCGGCTATTTGAATGGTAGTCATCGTAAGATAGAACTCCTCATTTATGGCACTAAGATTTTGGCCTGGATTCTTGGCTCTCTTTTTGCGATGGGAAAGGACTGAAGGGGGCTAATCCTTACCTTACATAAAGGGGGGTAGAAAGGTGGTCCGAAATAGAAGGGATGACTCTTAAATCAGCTTGATCTTCCTGCTCTTAAGAACTTCTCGTGGGAAAATTTCCTGAAAAATATATCTATCATGAGTCCAACAAATATATCTATATGGATCACCCTTGGTGTCATTAGCCCTCTTAATCCTTCTCCAATATGTTCAAATATATCTTGACTCCTCCGGTCACATAGCATTCACAGCGGATGGTGTTAATATTAGGACCCAGAAGAGATTTTAGAGATAAATGGAGCGACGGTATTCTACCTCATTATGGAGTCAATCTGGTAGTTGAGAGACCTTGACCGCTCTTGAATATCCCTTACCAGCCCATCTCGTTCTCTCAGTAGCTGGAAATAGTCACTGGCGATATGAAAAGCGGCTAGTATGGCCACCTTGGCCTCCGAGAGCTTACTGGTGCTCTTTCCGATATCCATCAGTTTACTGTTTACGAATTGAGCAACCTCCTGAACAAGCTCTTCATCCTCGTCACTCTTCAACAGGTATTCATGATCCAGAATTTTCACTCTGATGGGCTTTTCCAAGGCCTACCCCCGAAGGTTTCTAACCTCTAGGTTTGAACCCGATCAATTTTTTCCAATAGGGAGACAATCCTCTGTCTGGCCCTGTCTCGGGCTGAACTAAGGCTTTCGACCTGCTCGGTCAAACCGGTTATCCTCTCCTCTTGTGTCCTTAGTCTCTCAGTAAGGGACTCCTTCTCCTTCTTTAGAGTGCTCATCAATTCAATAAGATTATCTATCTTCTCTTCCAGCAACTGAAATTGGTCAATATCTTCTCCCATATTCATGGTCCTTTCCCTCTCTATTCAAATTTGATAATTTGCAACACTTTAGCGTTTTGAAAACACTGAGGAGTAAGATGACAGACCGTGAGGGTCTTTTTTCCAATGGACGTAACCCAAATGCTTCATCCCGATGTAATCGGGACACAGGCAGGGGAGAGGAAAAAAGACCCTCGCCCTCCTCTGCCTTTCTTTCAAAACGCTAAAGTGTTACAATAATTTTATCCTTGAAATAAACAAAGGTCAATAAAAAAGGCAAGCACGTTTGGCTTGCCTTTTTTCCAATTTTTCGGGAAGTTTTGGGCCTACATAGCCTTTTCAGCGACCTTTATTCGGGCAATTGACCTCCTTAGTGCGGCCTCGGCCCTCGCAAAATCAATATCCTGCGCCCCTCGGTCCTTGGCCAGCCTTTCCCTGGCCCTTTCCATAGCCATTCTTGCCCGGTCTACATCGATCTCGACTGCCTTTTCGGCAGCATCTACCAGCACCGAAACCCTGTCGTTGGAGACCTCTGCAAAGCCCGACGTCACCACCATAGATTCTTTGGTTGCACCGTCACTGTAACGGAGTTCTCCGGGGATGATGCCTGACAGGAAACTAATATGCCCCGGGAGAATACCGAACTCTCCAAGGGAGCCGGGCGCCACCACGCTATCCACATCCCGGCTGACCAATACCTTATCAGGCGTTACAACTTCAAGAAACAATCTTGCCATCGCTCCATTCCTTTACTTGGCTGCATCTGCGGCTATCTTTTCGGCCTTTTCCTGGGCCTGCTCTATATTGCCGACCATGTAAAAGGCCGCCTCGGGCAAGTCATCGTGCTTTCCTTCGATGATCTCTTTGAAACCCTTGACCGTATCGGCAACCGCCACATAGGCGCCGGGTCTCCCGGTAAAGGCCTCGGCCACATGGAAGGGCTGGGAGAGAAACCTCTGAATCCTTCGAGCCCTTGCCACGACCAGTTTGTCTTCATCCGAGAGCTCATCCATGCCCAGGATAGCGATAATATCCTGTAGGTCTTTATATTTTTGGAGGATCTGCTGGACCTGTCTGGCGGTCTTGTAGTGATCCTGACCCAGATAGTTGGGATCCAGAATACGGGAAGTTGAATCCAGCGGGTCCACCGCAGGATAAATGCCCAGCTCCGTTAGCGGTCTCGATAAAACCACCGTGCCGTCCAGATGTGCGAATGTAGTGGCAGGTGCCGGGTCAGTCAGGTCATCGGCAGGGACGTACACGCACTGCACAGATGTAATAGACCCTTTTGTTGTTGAAGTGATCCTCTCCTGAAGCTCACCAAGGTCCGTTCCCAGCGTCGGCTGATAACCCACGGCAGACGGGATACGACCAAGGAGCGCTGAGACCTCTGAACCGGCCTGTGTAAAACGGAAGATGTTATCGATAAAGAGGAGCACATCCTGTCCTTTTTCATCTCGATAGTATTCGGCGGCCGTAAGGGCTGAGAGTGCCACCCTGGCCCTGGCGCCGGGCGGTTCGGTCATCTGGCCGTAGATCAACGCGGCCTTCGGGAGCACCCCCGATTCCTTCATTTCCAGGTAAAGGTCATTGCCTTCCCTGGTCCTCTCACCCACTCCGGCGAAAACGCTGATGCCACCGTGCTCCATGGCTATGTTATGGATCATCTCCATCATGACCACAGTCTTGCCCACGCCCGCACCACCGAACATTCCCATCTTGCCGCCACGTGGAAAGGGCACAAGGAGATCGATAACCTTGACTCCGGTCTCAAGGACTTTCACAGATGTATCTTGTTCATCAAATGCCGGGGCGTGCCGATGGATTGGCAGAAACTCCGTGGCGTTTACAGGTCCCAGTCCGTCGACCGGTCTGCCCACCACGTTGAGTAACCTGCCCAGGGTGGGGTCTCCTGCAGGCATCATAATCGGCTTCCCCGTATTCTTGACCTTCATGCCCCGGACAAGGCCGTCGGTGACGTCCATTGCAACGCATCTGACCACGTTATCACCCAGATGCTGGGCAATCTCGACGACAAGATTATCCTCCGTATCATCAATGGTGGGATTGGTGATGTTCAATGCCGTCAGGATCTCCGGAAGATCCCCTTCTGGAAATTCTACGTCCACGACGGGACCCATAACCTGAATTAATTTTCCCGCACTCATAATTGAAACAAGACCTCCTTATGAAATCAATAACAACAACTAGGCCTTTCTAATGGCCTCGGCGCCACCGACGATATCCATTAATTCCGCAGTAATGGCCGCCTGTCGTGCCTTATTATAAACCAGGGTAAGGTTCTCGATCACCTCGCTGCAATTCTTGGTCGCATTGTCCATGGCGGCCATCCTTGCAGCATGTTCACTGACCTCGTTCTGGATAAAGGCATTGTATATCTGGACACTTATGTGTTTTGGCAGAAGCTCTATTACAAGGGCCTCCGCACTGGGCTCACACAGGTATTCCGCAGCTGTCCTTTCAGCAGGTTCCTCGCTCCGCGGGGGTTCGATGGGGATAAGTTTGACCAGGGTGGGTTCCTGTTTCGCCATGCTTATAAAACGGGTATAAATCATTGAGACTTCATCAATCTCTCCACTCAGGTACCTGTTGGTAAAATCCCCGGTCATCCTGTTGATAAAGGATATGTCAATCTGCCCATAGATCTGTATATGACTCGCCGTAATATTGGCCCCTCTTTTTCTGAAATAGTCTCTTCCCTTCTTTCCCACCAGGGTCAAACTATAATCCCTGCCTTCTTCCTGCTGTTGCCTAATCCATTTTCCAGCAAAATTAATGGTATTGACATTAAAACTACCACACAATCCCCTATCGGAAGTAAAATGGAGAAGCTCTACCTTCCGTATCTCATCCCTCTTTACAAGTAATGGGTGGATCTCAGGGTCCATTCCGCGTGCCAGATTGCCCAGGACTTCTGCAAATTTCCCTGCATAGGGTTCAAAGCTTTCCATCCTTCCCTGGGTATTCCGCAGCTTGGCTGCCGCCACCATATTCATGGCCCGGGTGATCTGCCGTGTCTTTTTGACGGCGCCAATTTTTCGGAGTATATCTCTTAGGGTCGCCATTTATCTCTTCTCTCTCTTTATAATCATATCAGGAAGTTGGCTGGAAAACCGTCTTGAACTCGTCCAGGGCGCCTTTCAGTCTTCCCTCCAGTTCATCACTAATAATATTTTTCTCCTTGATTTCCCTTAAGAGATCCCCGTACTTGCTCTCCATGAATTCGATCATCTGCTTCTCATACTCGGCAATCCCTTCAACTGGCCATTGATCGAGAAAGCCGAAGGCCCCGGCAAACAAGATCATGACCTCCTTCTCCGCGGGTATGGGTTGGTACTGGGGCTGCTTGAGGATCTCCACCAGTCGATACCCTCTTTCGAGCTGCCTCTGGGTCGCCTTATCCAGGTCACTGCCGAACTGGGCAAAGGCCTCCAGCTCCCTGAACTGGGCCATATCCAGCTTGAGGGTCCCTGCCACCTTTTTCATTGCCTTGGTCTGGGCGGCCCCGCCCACCCTGGAAACGGACAGCCCCACGTTAATCGCAGGTCTCACACCTGAGAAGAATAGGCCCGGTTCCAGATAGACCTGACCGTCTGTAATGGAGATCACGTTGGTGGGAATATAGGCGGAGACATCGCCAGCCTGGGTCTCGATGATGGGCAGGGCCGTAAGAGAACCTGCGCCTTTTTCATCATTCAATTTGGCTGCCCGCTCTAACAGACGAGAGTGATTATAAAAGATATCACCGGGAAAGGCCTCGCGGCCAGGGGGTCTTCTTAAGAGGAGTGAGACCTGTCTGTAAGCAGCGGCCTGTTTTGAAAGATCGTCATAAATGATCAGCGCATGCCTCCCGTTATCCCGATAGTACTCACCGATTGAGCAACCCGAATAGGGGGCGATAAACTGCTGGGTCGCGGGATCACTGGCACAGGCCGAGACCACCGTGGTATATTCCATGGCACCGTGACGATCAAGGATATCAACGACCTGGGCAACCGTGGATTTCTTCTGGCCCACGGCCACATAGATACAGTATATATCTGTTTCTTTCTGATTAATAATGGCATCCACGCAGAGCGCAGTTTTCCCGATCTGCCTGTCGCCAATTATCAATTCCCGCTGGCCCCGCCCGATGGGGGTCATGGCATCGATTGCCTTACAACCCGTGTACATGGGTTCTTTTACAGGTTGCCTGGCAATAACACCGGGTGCCACCATCTCGATTCTGCGAAACTCAGTGGCATTGATCGGCCCCTTACCATCAAGGGGTGTCCCAACGGCATCAATAACCCTCCCCAGGACAGCCTCACCCACCGGGATCTCTGCAATTCGGCCGGTTCGCTTAACAATATCCCCTTCCCTAATCTTGGTATCATCACCCATAATGGCGACGCCCACGTTGTCCTCCTCAAGATTGAGGCATAGACCGTAGATTTCACCTGGAAATTCCAGCATCTCCATTGCCATGGCCTTTTCCACCCCATAGACCCTGGCAACCCCATCGCCAACCGACAATACCGTCCCCGTCTCACTGACCTCTACCTTCTTTTCGTAATCCCTAATCTGGTCACGGATTACCTGACTTATCTCTTCTGCTCTTATTTCCATCAGCTATGCACACCCCTTCTTAAGGATTCTTTGAGCCCTTTGAGCTGGGCCGTCACACTTCCGTCTAATACCAAATCCCCTATCTTCACGATAAGCCCCCCGATAAGGGACCCATCCTCTTTAACCTCCATTTTCACCCTTTTCGAGGTGAGTTGCGCCAGCACCTTTTCCAGCCTGTCTAATTGGTCGTTCTTCAAGGCACTGGCAGTAATGATCTCGGCACGGGTAACGTTTGAAATATCGTCGGTAAGCCTTGAGTAATATTCGGCAATCTGTTCCAGTGCCCCTATCCGGTTCTTATCCAGGAGTAGCCTGAGGAAATTCTTTAATGTATCTGAAAAAGGGCTCTTTTCCAACACTGCCTCGAGGACCTTTTTTCGCTCTTCAACTGAAAAAATCTGGCTGGAGATCACCTGGAAAAATTCACGGTTGGCGGAACAGAACCTGCCGAACTCTTGGAGACTACGCCCGTACTCTTCATAGTGTCCGTCTTCCTGCCCCAGGCTGAGCAGGGCCTTTGCGTATCTCCTTGAAATCTTAGAACTAATCAATGTAGCTTCTCCACTCTTTCTATGAATTCGTTAACCAGGTGCTCCTGGTCGCTGTCCTTTATGTTTCTGGCAATAATATCCTGGGCCTTGTCGGCGGCAAGATCAACCAGTTCTTGCCTGAGTCTATCTCTTGCGCCCTCTACCTCCCGCTCGATGGTCAAATCGGCATGGGCCAATATCTGGGATGCCCTTTCCTTGGCCTCTGCTATGATCCTCTCCTTTTCGGCCTCACCATCGGCCCTGAATTGCTCGATAATCTCCTTCTTCTTGATCTCAAATTCCCTCAGCTTTTTCTCAAGCTCCTGATAACTGCCTTGAGCTGCCTCCTTATCCCTTTTCAAATCATCAAGCATTCTTCTGATCTCTTCTCTGCGCTTTGCAAAGAGATCCTTAACTGGAACCTTCCTAATCACAAGAAAAAGAATAATGACCAGGAGGCCAAAATTGATTACACGGTAAAGCAGGTCCCACAGATGGGCGCTCCCGGCCCCTGCGCCCTCTCCCGCTCCGCCGGCAAAGGAGAGGCCTGACAGGATAAGAACGTACATCAGGCCGGCCCCTGATATTATTGCAGATTTCCTTTTTAGACCCTCAAGGGCGATCATCGAATGCTCCTCCCCAATATCTTCTGGGCCAATTCACTTGAGAAACCCGTCAGTTCACCTTCCAAGGCCTTACGCGCCTCAGAGATCCTGTTTTCCATCTCTCTCCTAGCCAGGCCGAGCCTTTCCTCCACTATGGAATTGGCCTCCTGCAATATCCCCTTCTCTTCCTCCAGGCCCTTACCTTTGAAACCCTCCTTTTCCAGATATCCTTCCTTGCGGGCCTGCACCATGCCCTCCTCTATCTTCTTCTCATGTTCTTCAGAAAGGCGTTGAAATTCATCTATCATACCCTGGAGGGAACGCGTCTCCTGGTTACGCTGTGCCAAGATCTTGCGGATCGGTCTGTATAGGATGATATTGAGTAAGAAAACAAGCAGGAGAAAGGTGATAACTTGAAGGGCTAATGTGTAATTTATTTCCAGCATGCCCGATTCATCCCTTCTTATTTTTTATGAATTAAAACAGATACTTATGGCGAGACGAAGTGCCTTAAGACAATTTATAAGGTAACGCCTTTTACAAAAAAAAATCTACTTGTCAAAAGTTTTTTTCACTCAGATATCGGTCTTGGTCTTTGATGATTGCGGGAAGAATGCGACCTTATCCTCATTTTGTCCACCCGGCCTTTTCATCTGACAATTTCCCTCAAAAACAGACCCTTCATCCATGACCAGAATGGGGGCCTCAATGTTCCCGAAGACCTTCCCAGGGGCCTGTATTTCGAGCCTCTCTTTGACCACAAGGTTTCCGCGCACTTCTCCACTCACAGTAATTTGGGACACCTGGATATCCGCCTCCACTACGGCCGATTCCGCTACTATCAGGGTGCCTTCAGCAAAGATCTGACCTCTGAAACGGCCGTCCATGCGAACTGTCCCCTTGAAGGACATCTTCGCATCAAA
This sequence comes from uncultured Desulfobacteraceae bacterium, assembly GCA_964452575.1. Lineage (GTDB taxonomy): Bacteria > Desulfobacterota > DSM-4660 > Desulfatiglandales > Desulfatiglandaceae > CAYVMN01. The sequence goes on from CAYVMN010000010.1 coordinate 33,854, forward strand.
TTCCGTCTCCTTACCCAGATAGGCAGTTATCTGGTCACTATCTCTCTTCACATTCAACCCCCTCGCGTTCGGGTACGGCTGATTAGCACAATGCCTGCTACTTTGCAAGAAAAATCACAAAATAATAACTCCTAGTAAAAAAAATAGAGTTTGATTGATTCGAACAAATTGATTGTTTCCAGAAAGGTCCTGCATAAGTCCTTTTGCCCTCTCGAGCCCCCTCTCTGTATGACCTACTCTTTTCTTTCTACTTGCATCTCCACGCCTATTTTCGTAATATAGCAGGGAACTTATGGCTACGATCCAAGACCTCAATAAATCGATCTAAATTCACTAATAAGCCATGGGCCTTATCTTTGACACCGAATCTGCCACGGCGTATGAGTCCTGGTACCGTTCACCCCAGGGCCGAGCAATAGACAGGTCTCTCGAGGCCCTTATCAGGGGCCTGCTTGATCCCGAGCCAGGGGATAGGGTCCTTGATATTGGAAGCGGAACCGGAAACCACCTCCTCCTCTTGAGCAAGATGGGTATGAATGTGAGCGGCATAGAGGCATCGCCCCACCTGATCCATAAGGCGAAACAACGACTCGGGCACGGCTGCACACTAAAAGAGGGGTTTGCAGAAGACCTTCCTTTTGACGATAATGAATTCGAAATGGCCGTGCTTATTAATACCCTCGAGTTCCTGGATGAGCCCCTTAAGGCCTTAAGGGAGGCGGGAAGGGTAGCCAGCAAGAAGGTCTTCGTCGGAGTTATAAACAGCCTTTCCTGGAACGGGCTCTTGAAAAAAACCCAGGGATACCTTGGTGATCCGCTTTTCTGTCACGCCAGGTTCTACAATCTCTGGCAGCTAAGATCCCTCCTGAGGACGGCCTATGGTCAGGTACCTATTTCCTGGGGCTGCGTAAAGGTTCGCCCCCCTTTCCTCGGAAAGATAAGGCCATTCGGAAGGGAGGTCCTGGCCTGGGAGCGTTCCCCGTTTGGGACTTTCTTGGGAGTCAGCGCTACCATGATATATGGGGTTCAAACGGACAACCTCCCCTTGAAGATGAGGTTACAAAAGGCGAGTCAGTCCCTGTTGGGAGAAAATACGCTTTTTGGCCTCAACGGCAAAGAAGGAGACTAGAAGGATGAAAGAGGCCTATCTTTATGAAAAGCTTGAAAATGAAAGGGTTCGCTGCCTCCTGTGCAACCACAGGTGTTTGATCAAAAACGGGGCCAAGGGGATCTGCGGCGTGAGAGAGAATAGTTCCGGAAAGCTGATTAGCCTCGTCTATGGAAAGGTGATTGCCAGGCACTGCGATCCCATTGAAAAAAAGCCCCTATTTCATTTCCTGCCAGGAACCCGTTCCTATTCCATAGCCACAGTGGGTTGTAATTTCAGGTGCCTTTTTTGCCAAAACGCCGACATCTCCCAGATGCCATCTGATCAGGACAGGATCATGGGTGGAGATATGGCCTCTGATCAGATAGTAAGAGAGGCATTAGACACCCGCTCGGCGTCGATTTCCTACACATACACAGAGCCAACGGTATATTTTGAGCTTGCATCGGATACCGCCCGGCTTGCAACGACCAAGGGACTGAAAAATGTCTTTGTGACCAATGGATATATGACGGCGGAATGCCTGGAGCAGATATTCCCCGATCTTCATGCGGCAAACGTAGATCTCAAGTCGTTTAACGAAAAATTCTATAAGGAGCAATGCGGCGCAAAACTTGAACCAGTCTTGAGAACACTGGAGACCATGAAGAAGATGGGGGTTTGGCTTGAGGTGACCACCCTCTTGATCCCGAACCTCAACGACTCTCCTGATGAACTGACGGCCCTTGCCCGGTTCCTTGTTGCCATAGATCCCAACATTCCCTGGCACATCAGTCGCTTCCACCCAACCTATAGGCTGACAAATATTCCTGCCACCCCTTCCCAAGGCATTCGTAGGGCAAGGGATCTCGGATATAAGGCAGGCTTGAAATATGTTTACACCGGAAACCTTCCAGGCGATGAGGGCGAAAATACCCTATGCCATAATTGCGGCGGAGCGCTCATCGATAGATTCGGTTTCCAGGTCACCAGGAACAGAATCAGAGAGGCCCATTGCCCTGACTGTGGGGCAGAGATCCCCGGTGTATGGAGTGCTTGATCTCCTATAAATTCTCTGTTAGGCTCAGGCCTTAAGGAGGGCTCTCTGGGTTCTTCTTAAGGGACACCCCCGCTGAACGCTAAGATAGGCCTTCTTCCATTCAGCGGGGGGTCAAGAAGGGGTGTCACGTAACACTTTAGCGTTTTGAAAGAAAGGCCGCCCCCGGCCCTGAGGACCGCGAGGGTCTTTTTTCCAAAGGACGTAAAAACCGGCATCATTCCATAGAACGGCAGTGAGGTCTTTAAACTCGTTACGAAACAGCCCCATAGAAGGACGTCCCTATGAAGTGCCCTCTCCCTGCCTGGTAGAACCTGTATTTAAAGCTGAGGGGGCGTTCCAGAGGCTCTGAAGAATTTGGGTTACGTTCTTTGGAAAAAAGACCCTCGCGGTCCTCTTACTCCTCAGTGTTTTCAAAGTATTACGGTGTCACAAATCTTATGGTTGCTATGGTTTGAGGAGAATTATCAATGAAGAGTGAAGAGGAGATTGCCCTCAAGATCACGAAGGAGATTGTGGTAAAATTCATTGAAATGGGAAGGCTGAGTGTGAATTCTTTTGAAGAGGTCTGGAAACTGGTGCACCAGACGGTTCGGAATTCCCTGGAGGGGGTAAAAGCTGACAACTAATACCTGACATCCATAAGGAATAGCCCCTGAGGGGGGGCCTTGATCCCGGCAAGTCGTCGGTCCTTTGATCTAAATATCTCCCTAAATTCCTCAAAGTCCTTCCTCCCCAAACCCACCTCCGCTACCGTCCCTACGACGTTTCTGACCATATGTCTCAAGAAACCATCCGCTTCTATTGTGAGCCTCAGCAGCCCACCTTCAGGACCATGAAGTTCGGACCTCATCACTGTTCGAATGGGGTCAATATTTCCGCTGCCCGAAGACCTGAATGAGGAAAAGTCGTGTCTTCCCACCAGTATAGAGAGACATCTTTCCATCTCCTCCCTATCCAAAGGGCCTGGGATGTGCCACAGATAATTCCGGCGAAACAAATCCGGTTCTCTCCGGTTTAATATCCGATATTCATAGGTCTTGCTCTTGGCACTGTATCTGGCATGAAATCCAAGGGAGACGAAGTCTGCATCTCTCACAAAGATATCCTCTGGGAGGAGAGAGTTAAGCCCCCTCTTGAGGGTCTCTGGCCCCAGCCTTGACCTTGTTATGAAGTTACAGACCTGGTTCAGTGCATGAACCCGTGCATCGGTTCTCCCGGATGCAATTATCCTGACTGGCTCTCCAACCATCATGCGGATCTTGTCTTCTATAATCCCCTGCAAGGTGACCCTATTCCTTTGCACCTGCCATCCGTGATAGCGCGTCCCATCATAGGCCAGAGTCAGTCTTATGTTCTTTTCGATCACTGAAGATTACCAAAAAACAGGGGAGCCTGAAATGAGCTCCCCTTGCCCTCAACCCATGGAAGTGATGAAAGATAAACCTAACTCAACGCTTGGAGTACTGAAATCTGGCACGTGCACCGGGCTGGCCGTACTTCTTCCGTTCTTTCATCCTCGAATCCCTGGTCAGGAATCCGTGTCTCTTGATAATATCTCTTAACGCAGGTTCTGCGGCCACCAATGCCTTACTTATGCCATGCCTGATAGCCCCTGCCTGCCCGGAAATACCGCCACCCCTTACATTCACGTCAATATCGAATCTCCTGGCGGTATCTGCAAACTTGATGGGCTCGGTTACAAGCGTTCTGTCAGATTCAGAAGGAAAATACTGGTCCAAAGGCCTCCTGTTCACTCTAATCTCACCGTTACCCTGCCTCACCCAGACTCGAGCTACCGCAGTCTTTCTCTTTCCGGTAGCGTAAAATAGTGCTTCTGTCATTTAAATCTCCAGTCTTTCAGGTTGTTGTGCCTGATGCGGATGATCCGGACCGGCATACACCTTCAATTTCCTTAACTGTCGTCGGCCCAGGCTGTTCTTGGGAAGCATACCCCTGACCGAAAAACGAAGGATGTCCTCCGGCCTTTTCTCACGCAATTTCTTGGCCGATATCTGTTTTAGACCTCCTATATAGCCTGTGTGATGATAGTAGGTCTTGTTATCCCACTTCCTGCCGGTAAGGTTCACCTTATCCGCGTTAACAACGACGACAAAATCCCCCGTATCGGCATGGGGAGCGAAAATAGGCTTGTGCTTGCCCCTAAGACGCATGGCCACCTGGGTAGCAAGCCTCCCCAGGACCTTGTCTTTGGCGTCCACCAGATACCATAGCTTTGTAATATCTTTTTCTCTTGGCACAAATGTCTTCATCTCAATGCCCTTTCTCCAAAAAATCAATATATCTTTTTTAAGATATTTTTGGATTCATGTCAAGGCATTTGTGATTAATTACATGAAAAACCTGTTGACATAGCCGGAGGTTGCTGTTAAAGGGGAAAATTTACTTAAAGGCGCCCGTAGCTCAGTTGGATAGAGCGCCGGGCTTCGAACCCGTAGGTCGCAGGTTCGAGTCCTGCCGGGCGCGCCAGTAAGTGGACCTTGGGCGTGTAGCTCAGCTGGCAGAGCAGTTGACTCTTAATCAATTGGTCGGAGGTTCGAGTCCTCCCACGCCTACCAGGTAACTCTTTAGTCCACCTCACTCCCATAATAGCCTATCGCTCAACAGTAGTCTCTGGTGGACCCGATCAAACCTGGCAAAACCATCGCTCCAGCGGATGCAAAGACCTCTTAAGGATAGTCCCGGGAAATGGCCGATGCGCGGACCTATGGGAGGCGGTTCCGCGAAATCGGCCTGAATAGCGCCTGGTTCGGGATCTTGAATGGTCTCATTGTTGCCAGCGGAAAACCGAGGCATGATCTTGAACCGACCTTTTCGATTGAAAAATTGAAGGACGTCCCCATCCCCCGCAGCTCGGCCAACCAGGCATATTAGGGCTTAACTTCTTGCATTTGCTATACAGGGATTGGGGGAAACCCCATTTACCTTCTCATTTGCTCAGCAATCTCTTAACGCTGCCCTTGAGATCAGCGATTTTTATCGGCTTTGCAAAAAAATCATCCACACTCTTCCG
>CAYVMN010000011.1:0-38821 GCA_964452575.1 uncultured Desulfobacteraceae bacterium
CGTCATCAATTTTACACTCCCCAGGCAGCCAGAGGACTATGTGCATCGGATCGGGCGGACCGGCCGTGCGGGAGCTACTTTGGACAGATAAATGCCTGATTTAATATAATACGCCTTGGCATCGGGCATTCAGGTTGCTTTGTCTTGAAGATGCTGTCCAGAAACTGCAAGGTGTTAGATGAGTTGGCAATTTACATCCTACCGGTGTCTCAATAACGGCAAAATAAGCCAGTTCAGACAGGTTACTGCCGGCTTCAAGGCCGAGGTTTGTGTTATGGGGTTCAAATCCTGTCCAAATAACAAGCGCGGCGTGGTGCGCCATCTGGGTATCTAGACCGATGATCTGGAGGGACTGGTCGGGCACATGAAAAACAGGGGCTTTTTTTCAAGAAGCCCATCAAGGACCATCGTAGCTGGAAATACATTATGGCGGAAGCACCGGATAACGTGTTGCTAGAACTCTTTCAGATCGTTCGTGACGAATTTTCGGAAAGCTAATCTGTGAAATTCTCTTATCTACGTGCATAGCCGGTAATTTCGGAAGCGAAGAGAAGACTCTATAACCACTGAAAGGCCCTGGTTTCTCGAGTAGCTCGGCGATGAAAATAGAGCTCATTAATCCAGACAATCCCACCAATGCGGCCAACGTTCCTTTTTTGCAGAAAGGTCTCTTGTCTTGGAAGGCAAAGGCTTACTATCCTCCTCTAAATCTCTGTATGCTTGCAGCCTACTCGCCTGATGATTTCAAGGCCTCCATCACGGATAAATGCGTCAAGCCCATTGATTTCGACAAAGAGGTCGATCTGGTAGGTCTTACGGCATACACGAATAATGCCCCGGGGGCTTACGAGGTTGCCGATGAATTCCGGAGACGTGGCGTGCCGGTGGTCATGGGAGGCATTCATGCGTCAAACCTGCCTGAAGAGGCCCTTGAGCATTGCTCTGCGGTGGTGATTGGGGAGGCGGAGGAAGCTTGGGGGCGTCTCATCGAAGACTTCTCCGATGGTCATTTGAAGCGAGTGTATCAGAACGAAGAGCTCGTAAACCTGGAGGGGCTTCCTTTCCCAAGGCGAGATCTTCTTAATCCTGATGATTATGTGACAATCAATACCGTTCAAACTGCCCGGGGTTGTCCTCTGAATTGTAGTTTCTGCTCGGTTACCCGTTTCAACGGGCAGACATATCGGTTTCGACCCATTCATGAAGTAATCCAGGAGATCGAGAGTCTTCGCACAAAGAATGTCTTTATCGTGGATGACAACATATTCAGTCGTCGGGAGAGAACCCTAAAATTGTTTGAGGCGATGATGCCGCTTTGTATCCGGTGGGGTAGCCAGTGCACCATAACCATTGCCCAGGATCCCGAAATGCTAGAGTTGGCTGCTGCAAGCGGATGCATTGTTCTGGCCATTGGACTTGAGTCCTTTTCTAAAGAAAGCCTTCGTGCCGCTCACAAGCGAATCAATGATCCGGAGCGTTTTCACCGGGATATTGAGACCATCAAGAGTCATGGGATACCTGTTTGGGGTTCCTTTATCCTCGGGTTTGATGAGGATGACGAGGTAAGCCTATAAAGGACGATTCAAATGGCAAAAGCATCAAAACTGGATTTTGCTTGCTTCAATTTTCTGACACCACTTCCGGGGACAAGGATATATGAAAGGCTTGAAGAGGAAGATCAACTAGAAGGCAGAAGCTGGAATGCCTATAACATGGCCAACCTCGTTTTCCGTCCCAATAGAGTGAGGAGCAAGACGCTCGAGAATAACGTTAGACAGGCCTGGCTGGAGTTTTATTCCTTACGGGCGATTTTCCACCGACTCGGCATATCCTTGAGGAAAACCCCTTTTTTTATTTGGTTAGTGAATCTGGCCATATTCTTTTATACCCGGAAAAAGCTAAGATGGGACTGGAACGATCGGGGCTGAAAACCTGGATATCTCATAAAACATTCGTGCACCCCCATTGCATGGGGAAGGTCCCCGACACAGAAGCCTTCGAATCTTATACATGAAATAGCTTTTGTCTTGCCAATAAAAAACTAGTCCAGATCCAACTTCACTTTACACTGGTTACATTTTACAACGCCCCGGAAAACTTTATTGCCGCATTCTGGACAAATGTAGCGGGCCTCTTCGTCTTGAATCCATTTTTCGGTACCAACCTCTCGCCAATACGGAATAGCCCGCAAAATAACCTTTTTGCCAACAGCCATGGAAAAATTTTCAATATACTGACAAGGAAATTCGTCGCATTGATGACATCCGGTGTAACCTTTCACTCTTGTGCAGGCCCTGATCTCGCACTGCTTGCAATGCATAAATTGATCATCAGATAGGCACCCGTTGCATCGTATATCTTCTGCTGAAAGATTTTCACTATTAGGAAGAGTCCCCATGCCGGGAACTTCTCCCTTGTAAAGATTCACCAACCGCTCCTTGAATTTTTGATTATTATCATGGTATGCAATATAAATGGCACAAACTCCACAATAAAGGCCACAAGGTGCAACAAAATCCGGATTTATTTTCATAATTCTAATCCCTCCTGATTCATCATCTTTTTTATTACAAACGTAATTGATTATACGAACCCGGATATCATCACCTTCGTAATGTTATCCGTCTTAAAAGGCAGTGTGTTGTCAGAAAGCCCTAACAGTCAGCCGATGCAGATATATTGAGAATCCCCTTAGAGGATCCCAATGCCCAAAACACTAATTATTTTGTCAGAAAACGTCGTAAGCTTATCTCTCATTACCTCTCCCTAACGGATAGTGAGGATTATAGGGGATATCTACCATAGTCCCAGAGACATCTAACTCCACGAGGGATTGAGCGATTTTTTTAGTGAAATGATGTGAGAAAACTCATTCACCGTCCTCCTTGTAATATGGGCTTCAATCCAAGATCTCACTGATCTGTCGGACCGGGGTCACATTGGTGAAGTTGGGGATGTCTCCTCTTAATACTGGAGCTGCCTCGACAAGTCCCTTCTCATACCTGTCCAGAGATTCAAAGTAGAGATGTCCTATGCACAGGTAAGGTGCAGGCTGATCACCACCCCCCGAAACCCCTCTGTCCACACCGGTCTTGACGAGGCCAAAACGGCTTAGGTGTTTCTTGACCAGATCCATGTGTGTGGTCCGATAATAATCGAAATCAAACCTGGCTCCCTCCTGATTGGGGTACATAACGCCTATTTTGACCATATCATTTCCTCCTCGATAGATGTGTCAGACTGGCGGTTGCCATTTACCTTAGTCAAGCACCGGGATACAAGTCAATGCCCTTCATCCCGCCCTATTCCTTCTCAACACGGCAGAGCAATGCGGTATGGGGCCAGCCCCCGATCTCCGGGCTGCAGAACTCCGGGCCGTCCGGGCAGAGGATGTTCACATTGGATTCGAACACGCCGAAAAGCTCGGGTTCGGCCTGCTTCCGTTCCGGAAACCACCACCCGTGATCCGCATCTGCCATACGCGGATCAATGGCATCGGACACCTGCAACCGCATGCGGATGCTCCCCTGGGGCGTTTCTATACGGACCCAGTCCCCTTCTGCCAGCTCAAGTTCTGCTGCGGTCTGCGGGTTCAGGGTGACAAGAGGATCGGGCCTTTTCTTCCTCGCCGCCTCAATCTGACGGTGCTCGGAGTGGTACATGGGCATAAAACGGCTCCCGGAGATAAGCACCAATGGGTATTGCCTGGCAAGATCCAGGGCACCAACGGGGCTGTGGGGCGGCTCCCGGTAGATCGGCAGGGGCTCGCAGCCCAATTCCTCGAATATACTGGAGCGCAACTCCACCTTGCCCGATGGGGTGCCGAAACCGAATCTCTCATAGCGTCTGTATTCCGGCCTGCCAAAGAGACCGTTCTGCTCCAGGAGTTGGTCGAAGGTCAGCCCTAGAGGGGAGAGACGGTAGTCCCACACATCTTCGATCGTTTCCCATGGCCAGTGTTCCTCCTGCCCCAGCCTTATGGCCAACCCCCTCCAGAACTCATAGGTATTGCGTCGCTGATAAAGGGGGTCGATTCCTCGTGGACAGGCAATGCAGAATCCCGGTGTGGACCAGAGTTCGGTCGTTTCTATGGTGGAACAGATGGGGAAGACGTAGTCTGCAAGGGCAGCGGAAGGCGTGAGATAGTATTCCCCAACAACATAGAGATCAAGGGATTTCAGGGCCTCATAGGTTCTCCTGACGTTGGCGAGAGAGAGGAGGGGATTGCTGGCTACAGAGATGGCAGCCTTGACCGGATAGGGCTTTCCGGTGACCATCGCCTCAAAAACGGATCGCGCATGGGCCACACAGGTCATGTCTGCAAGGGGGGGGTGCATATAGTCGCGGGGGAGACGAGCGTTCGCCTCCATGTTTCTCTCCCATCCGGGAAAACCGAAGAAGGGATAAAGGTCTGCCCCCAACTGTTTCGCTCGGTGAGATGGAGGCAACGCCTCGCTAAACTCCATCTCATCATCGCCGATAATTTGGCCGACGGGGTCCGACCACCCGAGCAGTTCACCCCCTGGCACATCAAGATTACCCGTTACCGCACGAAGAAGACACCTGGCCCGGGCGGCCTGAGTCGCGTTAGTTCCCTGCTTGTCCACGCCAAAGCCCCAGGTAATCGCCGCGGGCCTGGTCATGGCATACATCCGGGCCGATTTCACCACCTGCTCAGGGGTCAGCCAGGTAAGGTCCGCAACCCTCTCCGGGGTGTAATCTCTAACGGCTGCGCTGAGTTCGTCAAATCCAACAGTCCATCTGGCAACGAAATCCGGATCGTATAGCCCCTCTCCGATAATAACGCGAAGCCAGCCCAGCATCAGGGCCACATCCGTTCCAGGCCGAATAGGCAGCCAGATATCCGCCATGTCCGCCTCCCGAATGCGCCGTGGATCTACAACGATCAGCTTGGCGCCGTCCTTTTTCGTCCTGAGGATCTGTGGAAAGAGGAGGTTTGGGTTTGACTGGGAGGGCGCGTGCCCCCAGATGACGAGGCAGCGGGTCTTTCGCAGATCGCCGGCGACGAAGCCACCGTAAGTGGCGTATTCAACGGCGTGGGTCGGACACATGCAGACATTGTTTGCCCCGCAGATGTTGGGCGAACCGAAAAGGTTATAGAATCTGCGTTCGTCCCAGTGATAGGTCCTCTTGGTGCCGTGTGTGAAGGCCAGGGTCTCGGCGCCATGTCGTTCACGCAAGTGGTCCAGCTTGGATGAGACCTCACCAAGGGCCTGTTCCCAATCGATCCGCTGCCACCGGCCAGCTCCACGCTCACCTTTGCGCTTTAGGACATAATTGAGTCGGGCCGGGTGATAGACATGTTCCAGCATCAGTTTGCCCCTGTTGCAGATTCGGCCTCGCGAGATCGGGTGTTCCGGATCGCCTGCAACTCTGACGGCCTTACCATTTTCCAGCTCAAGAACCAGGCCGCACCTAGGGTGGCACAGACCGCAATAACTCCTTCTGGTTTCGGTCATGGGCTAGACCTCCTTGAACCGTGAAGTTTGGAACTTTGAACCTGATTAAGTACATGTCTGATAACTCGATCGATGGCTGCCACTGGGTAAGCATAACAGAGTTGCGGGCCAGGGTCGACTGAAATGTTCTCCAGGTAATGAACGTAACTGGGTTTGCTGGGAGGGCCATCCCGACTAACTCTGTATTTCACGTTGATCCTGAATGTAGAAGGAGATATAGTTGAGGTCATTCTGGGACATGTCTTTTCGAGCTGAGAGGAGAAGGGTTTTGTACTTCCCTACACGGGGTAGACGATGGCTGTGGCAGTTATTAGAGGGGAGGGGCATAGACAACAGGCTTTTTGAGGAGGTGCATCGTATCTGGAGAGACTTGAGGATTGCACCCATAGGTGGAGGGACCTCAGTGATACAGAAGGAGATTATCGGAAGGCTCATAGGACTTTGATAGGGGGAGAGGAGTGGTCATGATCCATATATTGGGAATCTGCGGCAGTCCCGTGTCTGACGGGAACACCCTGGCGGTACTCAGGGAGGCCCTGTGCACTATTCAGGATGGGGGGAAAGTCAGGACCGAACTCATACCCCTGGCAGGTAAGCGTATTGAAGGGTGCAAGCACTGCAACTGGTGTATTAATAAGCAGACTGAGGATAGTTTTTGCGTCCAGGAAGACGGCATGAAGGAGATATACCCTGAGCTACTTAAGAGCGATGGGATTCTGCTCGCAACGCCGGTCCACTTTGGAAGGCTATCAGGCCTCATGGCCAACATGATTGATCGACTCAGGGTGTTTGTTCACGGAAACGTACACGCCGGGCGTCTTCGAAACAAGATAGGCGGAGCCCTGGCAGTCTCCTTTTTCAGGGGAGGAGGGGTAGAGACCACGCTTTCCACCATAAACGCCATGTTCTTTATATTCGACATGATCGTCGCCACCTCCAGACTGTATCAATTGGGTGCTGCATCCTTTTCAAGCCTGGATGGAAAGGGCGCGGTTACAAAAGGTGTCAGTCATATGGCCCTTGAGGATTCATACGGGATGACGTCGGCAAGGCTCCTGGCCAGGCGGATGTTGGAGCTGGCAGAGATAGTAAGGGCGGGTGGGGGGCTTTGACCAGGTATAGGAATTATGGCGTGAAAAGGGTGTTCAAGATCACAATTTGGGTTTTTTCTTTAGTGGCATTTCTGGGGATATGTGTTGCTGTATATTTCTGGTATGTATGGTCCAGCAACCTGCCTTACATAGGATCTGTTAGGGAATACCGACCGCCAATTATTACAGAGATATATAGCGACGATGAGGAGGTAATCGGGAGGTTCTGGGAGGAAAAGAGGATTGTCGTCTCCCTTGAAGGGCTGCCGAAACATCTCATCCAGGCCTTCGTGGCGGCCGAAGACTCGCGCTTCTTTGAGCACGAAGGCCTGGACATACTAGGGATAATAAGGGCCTTTTTCAAAAACCTTGCAGCCGGTAAGGTAGAGCAGGGAGGCAGCACCATCACACAACAGGTAACAAAGTCGCTCCTCCTCAAAAATAGCGAAAAGACCTATCGAAGAAAGGCCAGGGAGGCCATTTTATCCATCCAGCTTGAGAGGGCTTTTTCCAAGGAAAAAATCCTATTCCTCTACCTGAACCAGATGTATCTAGGGCAGGGGACCTATGGCGTGGAGGCTGCGGCTCGAACTTACTTCGGGAAGTCTGCAAAGGACTTGGACCTTGCCCAGTCGGCCCTTCTGGCAGGACTTCCCCAGGCCCCGGCGAGATACTCTCCGGTCTCTCATTTTGACCGCGCCAAGGCCAGACAGAAATATGTCCTGGAAAGGATGCGAGCAGAAGGATATATCAGCAATAAACAATTCAATCAGGCCCTTGAGATTCCCCTTGAAATCAAGACTGAAACCGAAAACACCTTTGCAAAGGCACCATACTTTACAGAGCACGTCCGGCGATATCTCCTCAAGAAATATGGCAAAGATCTCCTGTATCGGGGAGGGCTGAAGGTCTATACCACCGTGGATCTGGATATGCAGGTCAAGGCCAGAGAGGCCCTTGGAAAGGGACTGGCAGAACTGGACAAGAGGGAAGGGTACAGGGGGCCGCTTAGACATCTCAGGTCAGAAGAGAATAATGGTTATATGATGGGGGCCCTTCAGAGGCCTGCCGACTCATTCTTCCAGATCGGTTCAGTTGTCGAAGGGCTGGTCTTAGATGTGGATGATGAGAAAGGGGAGGCAAGTGTCTGGGTGGGAGGAATAATAGGCCGTCTCCCACTTTCAGGGATGAAATGGGCCAGGAGGCCTAATCCGGAAATAGCTTACTACAATGCCAGGGTGAAGAGGCCATCAACGGTCCTGAAGAGGGGTGATGTGATCCTGGTGGGTCTGGAGGAAAAACTGTCTGCTCCGGCAGGTCGAACGGGCTTCTCCTGGGAGCTTTCCCTGGAGCAGACCCCAGAGGTCCAAGGCGCCCTTTTGTGCATGGTTCCAGAGATAGGTGAAGTCAGGGCCATGGTCGGCGGCAGAGATTTCGCGTCGAGCCAGTTTAATCGGGCGATTCAGTCCAATCGGCAGCCGGGCTCTGCCTTCAAGCCGATCATTTACGCCGCAGCCCTTGACAAGGGTATGAGCCCGGCCAAGATCATTATGGATGCCCCCATTATCTCTGGGTCCGTAACAGGTGATGAGGACGAGGTCTGGAAGCCAAAGAATTATAAGGAGAAATTCTTTGGGCCCACGCTCTTTAGGACCGGTCTTATCGAATCGAGAAATGTCATTACCGTGAAGATATTAAAGGATATAGGAGTCGACTATACGGTTCAATATGCAAAGAAGATGGGCCTTGAATCCGATCTCAATCCTGACCTCTCCCTGGCACTTGGTTCATCAGGGGTATCATTGCTCGAGTTAACTAGGGCATATGCGGTGTTTGCCAACGGAGGGTTGCTGGTGAAGCCCATCTTTATTAAACGGATTGTTGACCGCGGCGGTCGGGTAATCGAGGAGAATCAGCCTGAGGACCAGCGAGTCATATCAAAGGAGACCGCCTACGTGATGACTGATCTCATGAAGGCCGTGATTCAGGAAGGGACCGGGTGGAGGATTAAGGCCCTGAAGAGGCCCGCGGCCGGGAAGACCGGGACCACCAACAACCTCTGGGATGCATGGTTCATGGGATATACGCCTGACCTTGTGACAGGGGTGTGGGTCGGCTATGACGACCGAAAGGCCATGGGCAAGGGTGAGACCGGCTCAAGGGCGGCCAGCCCCATCTGGCTATATTTTATGTCTGAGGTATTGAAGGATCGCCCTGAGGTAGATTTCAAGGCCCCTGAGGGGGTTGTGTTTGCCAAGATTGACGAGAAGACAGGGCTCTTGGCCGGGGTCCATTCCGAGAAAGCGGTATTCCAGACCTTCAAGGAAGGGACAGAACCAAGAGAATACTCTCCGGGCCCCAACTCTCGCAGGTCAGGACAGTTCCTGGAACTGGACATGGCTTCTGACAGGTAACTGCCGTCACTCCAGGTCTTTGACCCCTTGGAGTACCGTATCAAAGAGCTCCCTGACCTCACCTTTATCGAGACAGGAAAACGCAACCCTTAGGTCTGCCTTGCCCAAAGAGATAAGCCCCATCCCGTACCTCTCCAGGAGATGGACCCTCAGCGGTTCTGCTTCAACGGTTTTCAGTTTCAGACACATGAAGTATCCGGAGTTGAATGGGTAAGGTTCCCAAGCCCCCTCATATTTTGAATCGGCGAGGACCCGCTTGACTTCTAGGGCACGCTCTCTCATTATCCGGAACTTCTCTTCCTTCTCCTGATAGTAGCTGTCAGATTGCAACGACCGCAGCACTATTTCCTGACTCAGATGGGAGGCGTTTGAGATAGAACCTCTCACTGCACCAGCCGTCTTCTTCTCAAGGGCATCATAAAGAGGTTCAGGGTCCCCCTGAAAGGATGCCCCGTAGGTGACAAAACCGACCCTCAGTCCCCATACGTAGTTCTCTTTCGTGGCCGCATCTAGCTTGATGGCAATGAGTCGCGGATGACGGTCGAGGAGCCTTGAAAATATGGACTCTTTGAGAGTTTCCTCCTCGTAAAACAGGCCGAAATAGGCATCGTCTGTGAGTGCGAGGATATTTATTCCCTCATGGGCAAGATCTGAGAGGACTTCAGCAATACGTTCTGCCTCGCCCGGGGTGACAGAGTAGCCCGTGGGATTATTGGGGAAGTTGAGGATCACGATAATCTTGCCTCTGCCCTCGGCCTGAGACCGGGCGCACGACTCAAAGGCGTCCAGGTTAAATCGGCCGCGGCTGTCGAATAAGGTGTAATTGACTATGCGGGCCCCCCTTCGAACTTGAAAGATCAGGTTATAGTTGCCCCACATCTTATCGGGAAGGATGATTGTGTCTCCAGGGTCCACCCACATGTCAGAGACGACGCTCAGCCCATGGGTAATTGCATTCGTCACCACCGGGAGGCTGATCTCCTTAACTTGAATGGATGGATTCTTGTCAAGGACGGCCTGCTTCCACGCCTGACGCAGGGGCATGATCCCAAAAGACGGGGCATAGGTGATAGCGTCCTCCGGTTCAAGTCCCTTGATCATGGCCATAATGGAAGGAAGGAACATGGTCCGGCCCTTTTCGGTTGCCATGCCAACCGTGGCGTTAAATCTGTAGGCCTTTTCCTTGGCCTCGGCGCTCTGGGTAAGGATTCCCTTTGGGAAAAAGAGGTTTTTGCCTACCTCTGATAGGGCCTCGTAGACATAGGGATTGGCCCCTTTTATCTTCTGGTTTAACTCTTCCGCGATCGGATTCATAGGACCTTCCTTTCTTTTCTCACGGGCAGTACCTTTGGCGCCACAGTCCGGCAGCACCAGCAGCAAATCACATGACCTTTTCTTTTGATTAGCCGGTGGTTCGAGGGATTGTCAAGAAAAATTATGGAGGCAATATTCAGGGGAGTGTAAGGCCAAACGGGGTCTTCGGTCCAGCCTGAAGGACCTGCTGTGGAAAATTTCAATTTGTCTTGACTTAAAAAGCTGGGTCTTAATATATAGAATTATAGTTCCAGGGTACCAAGTTCATTTATAAGAATTCTGGTAATGCCTTGGCATTCGCGGTCCTCCCTCCGGGCCGGAAGCTGCCTTTCTTTCAAAACGCTAAGGTGTTACGAATCCTAAAGATTGGGAGATAAGGAGACGAAGTTATGGGAGATGTGGTAATTGTGTCAGGCGCAAGGACGGCAGTTGGTGCCTTTGGTGGTACCCTTAAAGGGACGCCCGTGGTTGAGCTGGGTGCTATTGTGCTGAGGGAAACCCTCAAGAAGGTCAATCTGAGGCCATTGGCTACCGAGGCCCTGACCCGGTTTGAGCCAGAGGGTCTTAGAGGCAGTGGGACGATCGATCTTGAGAAAGAGGGGTATAAATATGATGATTCCCTGCAACCCATCCAGATTGATGAAGTGATCATGGGTAATGTGGTAGGTGCCGGTCAGGGACAGAATGTGACCCGTCAGGCCATGATCAAGGCAGGTATTTCAAAGGAAACGGGTGCCTTTACCGTAAACAAGGTGTGTGCATCGGGGATGAAGGCGGTAGCGCTTGCTACACAGGCGATCCGGGCCGGGGATGCCGAGGTGATCCTGGCAGGTGGAATGGAGAATATGAGCCTGATTCCTTACGCCTTGCCGGCTGCCAGGTGGGGAGCCCGCATGAACAATGCGGATCTGGTGGACCTGATGGTCCTTGATGGTCTCTTTGAGATCTTTTATGGGTACCACATGGGTATGACCGCCGAAAACATTGCTGAAAAATATGGAATTACACGAGAAGACCAGGATGAACTCGGTGCACTGAGCCACCAACGCGCCAGAAAGGCCATTGTAGACGGGATCTTCAAGGATGAGATCGTGCCTGTGGAGATCCCCCAGAGGAAAGGGGAGCCTATTCTGTTTGCTATTGATGAAAGACCCATGGATACCAGTGTGGAAAAGATGGCCAAGCTCAGCCCGGCATTCAAGAAAAACGGCACCGTTACAGCCGGAAACGCATCCGGTATCAATGACGCGGCAGCCGCCTTGCTCCTTATGCCAGATCACAAGGCAAAGGAACTCGGTCTGAAATCCCTGGTGAAAATCAGGGGGAGCGCCTATGCCGGCGTAGACCCGGCCTACATGGGGTTAGGGCCTATTCCCGCAATAAGAAAGATCCTGGACAGGGAGAAACTTACCATTGGGGATTTTGGGGCCATAGAGCTCAATGAGGCCTTCGCTGCCCAGGCCATAGCCTGTATGAGGGAACTGAAATGCGACGTGGAAAAGACCAACGTCCATGGAGGCGGGATCTCTATCGGTCATCCAATAGGGTGTACGGGTGCCCGGATTATACTGACCCTGATGGGAATCATGTTAAGAGAAGGCCATGGGCTGGGGCTGGCATCGCTCTGTATCGGTGGCGGCCAGGGCATGGCAACGGTGCTGGAAAGGAGTGAGTGATGTCGTACGAAAATATTATCTTTCAGATACATGGGGTTGTGGCGGCCATAAAGTTTAACCGCCCCAAGGCCTTAAACGCCATTAATCCGGCCGTCCTGGAAGAGATGAATGCTGCACTTGACGAGGTTGAGGCAGATCCAACTTTGAGGGTCTTGATCCTGACCGGTAAAGGCGAGAAGGCCTTTGTGGCAGGCGCGGACATCTCATATATGGTGAAGCTTTCACCCCTTGAGGGGCGCAAGTTTTCACGGCGCGGACACGAGCTTCTATTTCGCCTGGAAAGACTACCGATCCCTGTAATCGCATGCGTAAATGGCTTTGCCCTGGGAGGCGGGACCGAGATTGCAATGGCATGTGATTTCATCTATGCCTCAGAGAATGCCAAATTCGGTCAGCCGGAGATCAATCTGGGAATCATACCCGGATTTGGCGGGACCCAGCGGCTCTCACGATTGGTAGGAAAGGCCAAGGCCAAGGAACTTTGTATGACAGGCGTTATGATCGATGCCCAGGAGGCCAAAGAGATTGGACTTGTTAACAAGGTGTTTCCAGCCGATAGGCTGTGGGACGAGACCATGAAGACAGCCAATCTCATGGCCAGCAAAGGGAAGGTATCCCTGCGGGCAGCCAAACGCTGTGTAGATCAAGGCTATGACGTGGACCTGCCATCCGGTTGTTATATGGAAGCCGATGCCTTTGCATTATGTATGGCAAGCCCGGACCAAAAGGAAGGCATGACTGCGTTCCTGGAGAAGAGAAAACCGGAATTCAAAGGGGGGTTGACGTAAATATGGACTTTGCCCTGAGTGAAGAGCAGCAGATGGTTAGAGATATTGCTCGGCGATTTGCAGAGGCTGAGATCAGGCCAAGGGCTGCGGAGCTAGATCAGACCCACGAGCATCCGGCAGATATTGTGAAGCAGCTGGGTGAATTGAAGATGATGGGGATAGCCGTACCCGAGGAGTACGGCGGAGCTGGTATGGACTATGTGAGTTACGTACTTGCCCTCATTGAGATCTCAAAGGCATGTGCCTCCACGGGGGTGATCATGTCCGTAAATAACTCCCTCTACTGTTTCCCTGTCGAGGCATATGGTACGGACGATCAAAAAAAGAAGTATCTCTACCCGTGCGCGGCCGGCGAAAAGATCGGGTGCTACGGCCTGACCGAGGCAGGGGCCGGTTCGGACCCTGCCGGCATGCGGACCACGGCAGTGAAGGAAGGAGACGGGTGGGTGATAAATGGGGAAAAGAAGTTCATAACTAACGGCAATGTGGCATCCTATGGCGTGATTGCTGCGGTGACAGAAAAAGGGAAGGGCTATAAAGGGATCAGTTCCTTTGTGGTCGACTTTGAGAATACTCCAGGCTTCAAGGTGGGCCGGGTCGAGGAAAAGCTGGGCATCTGTGCCTCGGGGACCTCGGAACTGGTCTTCGAGGGTGCCAGGCTCCCAGCTGGCGCCCTCCTTGGAGAAGAGGGTGGAGGCTTCAGACAGATGCTCACCACCCTTGACGGTGGTCGTATAGGGATTGCCTCCCAGGCAGTAGGCATCGGGAGGGCCGTTCTTGAAGAGGCACTGGAATACGCCAAGACAAGGGAACAATTCGGCAAACCTATTTCCTCCTTTCAGGCTATCCAGTGGAAACTGGCGGACATGGCAACAGAGCTGGATGCAGCAGAACTGCTTACCCTGAAGGCAGCCTGGCTGGAGGATCACAAGAAGCCCTATGAAAGAGCGGCCGCCATGGCCAAGATGTATGCCTCGGATGCCGCCATGAAGGCCTCGATAGAGGGAATCCAGGTCTTAGGCGGATATGGTTATTGCAAAGAGTATCCCATGGAGAGGCATATGAGAGATGCCAAAATATGCCAGATATATGAGGGTACCAATGAGATTATGAGGTTGGTGATTGCAAGAAATCTCCTGAAATGATTTGTAAGTATCAATTGTAGGTCTTCAATAGGCAATATTCAATCGAAAGGGGGTTTTCCGATGTCCTTCACATTTGACCAAAAGGTCTTTGAGGACATAGAGGAGGGTTATAAGAGATGGCAGGAGGACCTTGATAAGGCCTTCGCCTCAAAGCCCGAGCGTCTCGAGAGGTTCTCAACCGTCTCAGACAGGGAGATCAACAGGATATATACCCCTACAGACATCCGAGAGCAGGATTTCACTCGAGACCTTGGCTTCCCTGGCCAATATCCCTTTACACGCGGGGTTCAGCCCTCTATGTATCGAGGACAGCTGTGGACCATGAGGATGTTTGCTGGTCTTGGGACTGCAAAGGACACCAATAGACGTTTTCACCACCTTGTGAAGGCGGGTCAGACAGGGCTTTCCACGGCATTTGATATGCCTACCTTGATGGGATACGATACGGATTCACCTAAGGCGAGGGGCGAGGCAGGCAGGTGCGGGGTTGCAGTTGATACCTTGAGAGATATGGAGGACCTCTTTGAGGGGTTGCCCATAGACAGGATCACCACTTCCATGACCATTAATCCGCCGGCGCCTGTAATTTGGGCCATGTATATCGCCATGGCAGAGAAGAGGGGCATAGATAGAAGGCAGATAGGCGGCACCATCCAAAACGACATGCTCAAGGAATTCATCGCCCAGAAGACCTTCATGTGCCCGCCTGAACCTTCCGTCCGACTTATTACGGACACGGTGGAATTTGGTACGAAGGAGGTGCCGCGATGGAATACCATCAGTATAAGCGGCTACCATATCAGAGAGGCCGGCTCCACTTCGGTTCAGGAGCTTGCGTTCACACTGGGTGACGGAATTGCATATACCGAGGCAGCTATTGAAAGGGGCCTAAATGTGGACGACTTTGCCCCCCGTTTTTCCTTCTTTTTCAATTCCCATCTCGATTTCTTTGAGGAGATAGCCAAGTTTCGGGCGGCCAGACGGATGTGGGCAAGAATCATGAAGGAGAGGTTCAAGGCCAGAGATCCCAGGTCGTTGTGGCTGCGGTTTCACACCCAGACGGCTGGGTGTTCCCTTACGGCCCAGCAGGCCTATAACAATGTGGTCAGGACAACCCTGGAGGCCTTGGCAGCGGTCTTGGGGGGTACACAGTCGCTTCACACTAATTCCCTTGACGAGGTGCTGGCCATACCCACTGAGGAGGCGGCGACTATCGCTCTGAGGACCCAGCAGATAATTGCAGAGGAATCGGGGGTAACCAATACCATCGACCCCTTGGGTGGCTCCTATTTTGTGGAGAGCTTAACCAACCGGCTCGAGGAAGAGGCCTTCGAAATTATCCGGAAGATCGACGACATGGGTGGAATGCTTGCTGCGATAGAAAAAAACTACCCCCAGCAGGAGATAGCCGACTCGGCCTATCACTACCAGATGCAGATCGACGAGAAAAAGAGGACCGTTGTGGGGGTAAACAAGTATGTCACTTCAGAGGAGATTCCGGTGGAGGTCCTTGAAATAGATGAGGAGCTCGAAAGGCTTCAGATAGAGAAGACCAATCGGATCAAGAATGAACGTGATAACAGGAAGGTGAAGGAATGCCTCGAAAAGGTGGGGGAGGCCTGTGCAGGGGACCAGAATACCATGGAGCCCCTGCTGCAGGCCGTGAATGCCTATGCTACACTTCAGGAGATATGTGACGTCTTCAGACGCGTATTCGGGGAGTATAGAGATCCTGGGATCTATTAAGAGATTGAGGAGCGAGGATTCTATGAAATCAGAGAGACGAGTCAGGGTGATGGTAGCCAAACCGGGTCTGGATGGACATGATCGAGGGGCAAGGATTATCGCCAGGGCCTATCGTGATGCAGGTTTTGAGGTGGTCTACACCGGGCTCCATCAGACCCCTGAAGAGATCGTTGAGGCCGCCATCCAGGAAGATGTGGATATGATAGGCCTGTCCAGTCTGGCCGGTGCACACAAGTATCTCTTTCCTAGGACCCTTGAGCTCCTCCGGGAGCGGGGGGCTGGTGATATCGTTGTGTGCGGGGGAGGGATTGTCCCGGATGATGATATTGTGATGCTAAAGGAGGCAGGGATAAGAAAGATCTTTACACCTGGGACGACCTTGGAAGAGATCGTTAGATGGGTTAAGGAAAATGTAATACCTAGAGGAAGATAAGCCATTATGGAAAATGTCGTTCAAAAGGTAGTAGCTGGAGATGTGAGATCCGTTGCGCGTCTTATCAGGGACATAGATGATGGGATGCCAGAGGTAAGAGAGGTCTTAAAAGGGCTTTATCCTCACACGGGAAGGGGGTACGTGATTGGGATTACCGGTGCCCCCGGTGTCGGCAAGAGTACATTAGTCGATCAGATGGTCAGCCATCTAAGAAGAAGGGATAAGACTGTCGGCGTCCTTGCCGTTGATCCCACAAGTCCCTTTAGCGGAGGGGCCATACTTGGCGATCGGGTAAGGATGCAACGACACAGCATGGATCCTGGGGTGTTTATCCGTTCGATGGCCACACGCGGTCATTTCGGAGGACTGACACAGTCCACCCGCAGCGCCATCGATGTCCTGGATGCAATGGGAAAGGACTATATTATAGTTGAGACCGTGGGGGTCGGGCAGGATGAGGTGGATGTCGTAAGGACGGCTCATACCACCGTTATTGTGGTGATTCCCGGAATGGGAGACGACATCCAGGCCATTAAGGCAGGTATTCTTGAGACCGGGGATATATTTGTTATCAACAAGGCAGATCGGGAAGGGACGGACAAGACACTCAGCGATCTACGGTTGATGATAGACATGGATCAAAAGAAATACGAAGGGGGGAAATGGAAGCCGCCCATTGTGAAGACTGAAGCGGTACTTGATAAGGGGGTGGAAGAGTTCCTGGAAGAGGTGGAGAAACACAAGAGGTACATTACAGAGATCACAAAGGGCCTGAAATTGAGAAAGAGTAAAGACAAGGTGCGAGAGGAACTGGGAGAGATGGTAAAGAATCGACTCATCGAAGAGGTCCTCGGAAGACTTACTGAAACGGGAGATTTTGAAAGGGCTGTGCAGGCCATTCTGGATGGAAAGAAGGACCCGTACACGGCCTGCGATGACCTGGTCCTTCCCCGGGTGGGCCTTGATGGGAGTTAACAAGATATGCCGGATCAGGATGGCATGAGCAGGGGGGGGCTGAATTCCCATGCAGGCTATTTTTTGGTGGATACGACAGGTCATTCTTACGTTGGCGGGCTGCTTTTTCCTGATCTTTGGGATTCACGTATTGAAGGCGGCCTATCAACTGGAAGATCCCGGGTACTTTGTCATGGCCTTTTTCGCCTCAAATTTGATTATCCTTATTAGTGCCACTCTACTGCTCGGTTTTATCTTTCGCATGGTGGCTGCATATAGAAATTCCAAAGGTGGCGGGAAATAACAGACCGTCGATATAGGCCGACAGCGTAAGATTCAAGCCAGGTTCTTGAACTCGCGCCGGCAGACGGGCACAAAGATAATGTATACCTAAAAACTGCAATCACCTTTTAGCAATTAGCAGTTAGCTTAAAGGCCTCAAGCATTTGCATGGCTTGTCCGTATATTGGAACTCTCATTTTTTGATGCCAACTCATTTCGCCTTAAGTACTTGAAACAATATTGCTAATCGCTAACGGCTAACCGCTAATTGCATCTTTTGGGGTATGCTTGATGTGGAGGTAATAAAAATGGCGCGTCAGAAAAAACCACAGTCAATTGGAAAAAGGCTCATGAAGTTGAGAAAAGAAAAGGGCCTCACCCTAAAACACCTGGCAAATGAGACGGGTCTGACCTCAAAATATATCTCTGGGGTGGAAAGTGGGGAGCTGATGCCGCCGGTATCCGTCATTCTCCAGCTCTCAAGGGCGCTTGAGATCGATTCGAGCATCCTTTTGAGGGAAGAGAAGAGGCGTGCAGGCAAGAAGTCGGCCGATGACTATCAAAAGAGGACAGAGGCCTATAGTTATGAAACTCTCACTCCAGAGGCAAGACACAAACACCTCAAGGCCTTTAAAATCTTGATCGATCCCAAGTCGGAGCATAAAGCGGTCAGCTATCAGCACATAGGCGAGGAGTTTCAGTATG
This sequence comes from uncultured Desulfobacteraceae bacterium, assembly GCA_964452575.1. Taxonomy (GTDB): domain Bacteria; phylum Desulfobacterota; class DSM-4660; order Desulfatiglandales; family Desulfatiglandaceae; genus CAYVMN01. The sequence goes on from CAYVMN010000011.1 coordinate 18,029, forward strand.
TCCTGAAGGGGAAGGTTGAGGTGATGGTTGGAGATAACAAGAACGTCCTTGGCCCGGGCGAGTGTCTGCATTTCAACTCTTCCATTGTCCATAAACTACGTAATATCAGCTCAGAACAGGCTGAACTTATAGTTGTACTTTATACCCCATAGTTCCCGACAGTGGGCCCTGCCTCAGGCGGGATGCCTAGGATTAAAGGCTATGGCCTATCAACTTACCGAAGAACAGCAGATGATCCAGGCAATGGTCAGAGATTTTGCCAGGGAGGAGATCCTCCCGACGGCCGCAGAGAGGGATAGGACCGGAGAATTCCCGGCGGAAATCATTAAGAAAATGGGTGAACTAGGCCTTATGGGGATGAGTGTGCCGGCCCAGTACAATGGTGCAGGGGTCGATACCGTAAGCTACTCAGTGGCCCTGCAAGAGGTGGCATATGCCTGTGCCTCCACTGCCGTGGTCATGTCTGTGCATAACTCGGTGGCCTGCGGTCCTATTTATCTCTACGGATCTGAGTACTTGAAAGAGATGTACCTCAAGCCCCTTGCGAGGGGGGAAAAGATCGGGTCCTTTGCTCTCACGGAGGCAGGTGCCGGCTCTGATCCGGCAAGTCAGAAGTCTAAGGCATTTAGGGATGGAGACGATTATGTGATCAACGGCACCAAAATGTTCATAACGACGGGAAAGAACTCTGACATTACGGTTGTAACTGCCTATACGGACACGGCCAAGAGGCACCGCGGAATAAGCGCCTTTGTGGTTGAGAAGGGTGCCCCTGGGTTTTATGTGGGAAAAGAGGAAGAAAAGATGGGGCTTCGGGCCTCTGATACGGTGGAGTTGATCTTTGATGATTGCCGGGTACCCGCCGAAAATTTATTGGGACAGGAGGGGGACGGCTTCGTCATTGCCATGGCATCTCTGGATGGGGGACGCATCGGGATCGCCTCTCAATCCGTGGGCCTGGCGCAGGCATGCCTTGATGCGGCCGTGGGTTATGCCAAGGAGCGAGTTCAGTTTAATAAACCGATCGCCAGGTTTCAGGGGATACGCTGGATGATTGCAGATATGGCTACCCAGCTGGAGGCGGCTAGGCTCCTTACATTTAATGCGGCCGCCATGAAGGACCGGGGAGAAAGCTTTTCCGCCGCTGCTTCGATGGCAAAGGTCTTTGCCTCTGAGACTGCAAATAAGGTGGCCTATCAGGCCCTTCAGATCCACGGAGGGTATGGCTACATCCAGGACTTCCCTCTGGAGAGGTATTATAGGGACGTCAGGGTCTTTACCATCTACGAGGGGACCTCGGAGATTCAGAGGAGGGTGATTGCCAACCATGTAATAGGCAAATAGGGCGTGAATCAGGACTTGAAAGACTCTAACAGGGGAGGTGAAGCCGGATCATTTGAGCTCCTGAAAGGTATTCATTGCACACCTGATGGTCTTCTGGATCATCTCTTGGGTGTGTGCGGTGGAGACAAAGCCGGCTTCAAAAGGGGAGGGGGCGAGGTAGATCCCCTGCTCCAGCATCCCTTGGTAATAGGCCTTGAATAGGTCCTGGTCGCTTGCCTTGGCTGATCTAAAATCCGTCACCGGGTACGGGGTAAAAAAGAGCGTACCCATTGACCCGATACGGTTTATTACAGAGGGGATGCCGGCGGCCCTGGCCGCCTCCTCAAGGCCTGAAAAGAGCATGTTGGCCTTTTCTTCAAGCTCCCTGTAAATGCCCTCTCTCTTGAGGACCCTAAGGGTTGCCAGGCCCGCGGCCATAGCCAACGGGTTGCCTGAAAGGGTCCCTGCCTGGTATACATCCCCTTCAGGGGCCATCTTCGACATGATCCCCTTTTTTCCGCCGTATGCCCCCACCGGCAAACCACCCCCGATGATCTTACCGAGACACGTGAGATCGGGCATAACCCCGAAGAGCTCCTGTGCCCCTCCAGGGGCTACACGAAAGCCACTTATCACCTCGTCAAATATGAGCAGTGCCCCGTTTTCCCTCGTAATCTTTGAAAGGCCTTGGAGGTATCCCGGCTGCGGAACAACCACCCCCATATTTCCAGGGACCGGCTCAACAATAACCGCTGCGATCTCCTGGCCAAACTTCTGAAAGGCCTCGCCGACAACCTCCAGGTCATTGAACGGGAGAGAGATGGTATGCCCGGCTAGATCTTTCGGGACTCCCGGGCTACCCGGAATGCCCAATGTCGCAACCCCAGACCCAGCCGATACCAGGAGGCTATCAGCGTGGCCGTGGTAGCAGCCATCAAATTTGATCAGCTTTTCCCTTCCGGTATATCCCCTGGCAAGGCGTATGGCACTCATGGCGGCCTCTGTCCCTGAATTGACCATTCGGACCATCTCGATGGACGGCACCATTTCAACAATTGTCTCTGCCATCAGTACTTCCCGCTCCGTTGGTGCCCCATAACTTGTGCCTAGCCCTATAGTCTCCTCCAATGATTTGACCACCTCAGGATGGCAGTGGCCCAGGATCATTGGACCCCAGGAACACACGTAATCGATATAGTCGTTTCCATCCGCATCCCAAAGCAGGGCCCCGTTTGCCCTGGCAATGAATGGAGGTTCAATCCCAACGGATTTTCCTGCCCTGACGGGGCTGTTTACTCCACCCGGGATACACCTATTGGCCCTTTTAAACAGAAGCCCGGATCTTTGTCTCATCTCTTGTCTCCTAATGCTGGCCTACGGCCCCAACCGAAATAGTGTCCGGTGGGAAGTGAGCAGATTTCAGAGGTCTGAAACCCTTTGGCCCCGGGAAGGCTAAAAATACTCCATGCTTGTCTTTTTGAACTCCCTCTCGCTAAAGAGGAGCACGTAGTTATCCATGCCGGTTGAGAGGGACATGCGCTGCGCGATCTCATAGCATTGCTCGTGATTGCTTCCGTGTATCATAGTATATATGTTATATGGCCAATCCCTTTGTGGTCTCCTCTGATAGCAGTGGGTTACCTCCCTGAACCTGGCCATTACCTTGCCAATCTCCTCCACTAGCTCATCCGGCACTACCCAGGCAACCATCGCGTTTGAACTAAATCCTGCCTCCTGGTGGCGTAGGGTGGCCCCAAAGCGCCTGAGGATGCCTCGTTTCCTGAGGTCAATGACCCGGTAAATGAACTCTTCCTCTGTCATACCGACCACCCGGGCCAAGGCCGCGTAAGGTCTAGGCACAAGGGGTATGTCTCCCTGGATGCTGCTGATAACCCTCTTGTCCAATTCGTCTATCATGCGGGATGTCCCTTTTGCCATGACCCTTCTTCACCTCGAAGTTGAGAGGACCTCCTGACGGAAGGTCAGGGCTCACGTGGGAATATCGGATAGACCAGTTGTTGTCAAGCCGAATATTTGCTATTTATAAGGCTTGAAATAATCGAAATGATACTATATTTAGGGTGGTGGTCTTAGTGGGGGTCGCAAGGATGTATGGTTTTCAGAAAATCGTGGAAAAGAGGATCCAGGAGGCATTAGAGAGGGGAGACTTTGATGATCTTCCAGGCCAGGGCAAGCCCATGGAGTTTGAAGATGACAGCATGGTGCCGGAGGATCTCAGGCTGGCATACAAGGTCCTCAAGAATGCGGGTTGTCTCCCACCAGAACTGCAACTCAAGAAGGAGATCCGGCAGATGGAGGACTTGCTTGAGAGCATTCCGGATGAAAGGGAGAAATATCATCAGATAAAAAAGATCAATTACAGAATTATGAAGCTGAAGATCATAGGAAAGAAATCGCCACTTCTCAAGGAAAAGGAAATCTATTACAAGAAACTGGTTGATAAGTTTGGCAAGAAGTGAAAGGGCAATAATGCCATGGACATGAAGCGGGATTACTATGAAGATATTCAACTCCTGGACAGCGGGGTCCTCTGGTTCTGGTTCATTATGCTCCTGGCTTCCCTTGCCATCTTTCCACTCCTGGTGCCCAACTACTACATTTACATGGTCAACTACATGGCCATAAATGTCATAGTCACGGTGGGGCTGAATATACTTGTGGGATATACGGGGCAGATATCCTTAGGCCATGCAGGCTTTTTTGCTATAGGCGCCTATTCTACGGTCCTTCTGATGATCAACTTGCATTTCCCATTCCTGCTGGCCCTAGTGCTTGGTGCCCTCATAGCCGCATTTTTCGGCTTTATCCTCGGACTGCCAGCCCTCAGGCTGGAAGGCCCCTATCTTGCGATAGCCACACTCGGATTCGGAATGGCCATTACTCAGGTTATTGGGCGATGGCAGCTGTTCGGCGGGAGGATGGGGCTCGAGGCCCCCAAACTAAGTCTTGGATCCTATGTCATGAACAGCGATAGGGCCCTCTATTTCCTGATCATTCCCATTACATTTTTCCTGGTTATGGCGGCTCGAAACCTGATGAAGACAAGGGTCGGGAGGGCATTTATCGCCATCAGAGACAGCGATATCGCAGCCGAGACCATGGGGGTAAATCTAACGCTCTACAAGACACTGGCCTTTGCCGTCAGTGCCTTTTACACAGGGATTGCCGGAGGATTGATGGCCTTTGTGTTGGGCTTCATAAATCCGAGCTCTTTCAACTTTATCCTCTCCATATATTTCCTCGCGTTTGTGATTGTTGGGGGACTGGGTTCTATTTTCGGCTCTATCATGGGCGGGGTCGTAATGACGTGGCTCATGCTTGTCCTGGATAAGGTCCAGGAACTCCCGTATCTGGGTGAAGCATTGGTCTCGTTTTCAGAAAAATGGATGAACGCTGCAGGCCTTCCTAATGTAGCAAGTATTATTTTTGGCCTGATTATTATTCTCCTTGTAGTGTTCGAGCCGTTGGGACTTTACGGCTTCTGGATAAGGACCAAGATCTATTGGAAGACCTGGCCCTTTTGAGATGTTATTGACCTGCCACAACCTTAGTCGCTTAAGGGGTAGATAGATGTTTCTCCAACTCATTGTGAGTGGCATATCTTTTGGAAGCCTCTACGCCCTCATCGCGCTTGCCATGGTGATCATCTACAAGAGTTCCGAGGTACCTAATTTCGGTCAAGGGGAGATGGCCATGATTTCAACCTTTGTGGCCTATGCCTTACTTGTGACCCATGGATGTTCCTTTGCAGTATCTTTTCTAGGGGCCCTCATCTTTGCCGCCATGCTGGGGATGTTTCTGGAATTTATTTTCCTGAGGAGGGCAAAAGACCCAAACATCTTGAGCCTGATTCTCATTACACTAGGCTTTGAGATGGTCCTGTACGGCCTGGCGAGCTGGAAGTGGGGTGCGGATCAAAAAGATCTTCCCTTCCCGGTCTCTGATTTTGATATCATCAGCCTGGGGCCGGCCGTGGTAAGCTACCTCAATATGGCTACCCTCGGTATCACACTCATCTTGATGTTTATCCTGTTCCTCTTTTTTAAATACACGAAGGCCGGAATCGCAATGAAGGCAACCCAGCAAAATGCCATGGCGGCCCGCATAAATGGAATTCGCACCAACAGGATACTCTCCCTGACCTGGGCATTGAGTTCGGTCATCGGGGCAGTGGCAGGCATATTGCTGGCACCCATCGCTACTCTTGATCCCAATCTAATGCTTGAGCCTTTGTTAAAAGGTTTCGCCTCGGCCGTGCTCGGAGGCATGACTACCCTAGTAGGGGCTGTTCTTGGTGGATATATACTGGGGATTATAGAGAACCTTTTTGGAGGCTATGTCTCTCTGGAATTCAAATCTGTTGTGGCATTCCTGATTATAGTACTCGTACTCTGTTTTAAGCCGAGCGGGCTCTTTGCCAGACATTACGTGAGGAAGGTATAGGGGCAGAGGTGAATGACAAACTCTTTTCTGTGGATCGTTTGAGCATAAGTTTTGGCGGCCTTGTGGCCGTGGACAAAGTCAGTCTGGAGGTGGAGTCACGCTCCATATTCTCCATTATTGGACCCAATGGGGCCGGTAAGACAACAATTTTTAACTGCATTAGCGGCCTCTATAGGCCTGACTCAGGGAAAATCTATTTCAAGGGTGAGGATATCACTGGGCTGAGGCCTTACAGGGTAGCCCAGAAGGGGATCGCCAGAACCTTTCAGAATATCGAGCTCTTCTCCAGGATGACGACAATGGAAAACCTCATGCTCGGTCGCCACATCCATATGAAGACAGGGGTCTGGAGCGGGTCAGCCTTCTTCCGCCGGGGGTCCAAGGCGGCTCAGGAAGAGATTGAGCACAGGGCAAGGGTTGAGAGAATCATTGACCTCCTGGATCTACAGTCGGCCAGAAATCAGTTTGTCGGAAGTCTTCCTTACGGCACCCAGAAGTTGATTGAACTGGGTAGGGCCCTGGCACTTGAGCCTCAACTCCTTTTGCTGGACGAGCCTTCGGCGGGCATGAATTCAGAAGAAAAGCAAGATCTGATATTTTGGATCAAGGATATACAGGACGAGCTTGGGGTAACGATACTCTTGATCGAACACGACATGAAGATGGTGATGGACATATCAGACCGTATACTTGCCATCAATTTCGGCAGGCCCATCACGGATGGAATCCCGGAGGAGGTCCAGAGGCACCCTGAAGTCTTGAAGGCCTATCTGGGGGAGGATGAAGTCATTGGGCGCGCTGCTTGAGATAAGAAACATAGAGACATTCTATACCCTGATATATGCCCTAAGGGGGGTGTCCCTCAATGTGGAGGAAGGGACCATCACCGCGATCCTAGGAAATAACGGCGCCGGAAAATCGACCATATTGAAGACGGTCATGGGTCTCCTGGATGATCAGCCCGACAAGGGGACAATAGAGTTCATGGGGAAGAGGATTGACAGGAAGGACCCTGAGGTGATTGTCAGGATGGGGCTCTCTTATGTGCCAGAGGGTAGGGAGGTCTTTGAAGAGCTAAGTGTGAGGGAAAATCTCCTCATGGGCGCATATATAAGAAGAGATCGGGCGGCAATAAGGAAGGATTTTGAACAGATCTACAGTTATTTCCCTGTCCTGAAAGAGAGGGAGGCCCAGTGGGCAGGGACACTATCAGGCGGGGAGCAGCAGATGCTGGCCATAGGACGTGCCCTGATGAACCGCCCCAAGCTCCTCTTTCTAGACGAGCCTTCGCTTGGGCTTTCCCCTATCCTTGTTAGGGAAATCTTTGATATTATAAGGTCCATCCATAAAGGTGGGGTCACTATTCTCTTGGTGGAACAGAACGCTCGAATGGCCCTGGCTATTTCAGACGTAGGCCTGATCCTTGAAAATGGAAGGTTCGTGATGAAGGGAAAATCCAGGGAGTTGATGGAGGATAAGGACGTCCGGGAGTTCTATATGGGAGTGAGATCCGAAGAGTCGGCCAAGGGATATCAGCGCTGGAAGAGGAAGAAGAGATGGAGGTAAGGGAATTAGGAATGCGGATTTCGGAATGGCGAATATGGATTTTGGGTTTCGGCCTCGATAGAATCCACGAGGATTAACAATGGTTCAGGAGACCGTTCCACGGGTATTCAAGGAGACTGTCGAAAGGTATGGGGACCGGGTGGCCTTGCGAAAGAAGGAATACGGCCTCTGGCACGACATCTCCTGGAACGAATACTATAATCTCGCCAAATTTGTAGGCACGGCACTCATTTCCATGGGTCTGAAGAAAGGAGATTGTGTTTCCATAATCGGTGACAATTGCCCGGAATGGGTAATCATAGACATAGGGCTCCAATGTATCGGAGGCGTCTCCGTAGGGATCTATTCCACCAACGCCTGGCCACAGGTCGAGTACGTGATCCAGAACTCAGAATCCAGATTTCTATTTGTGGAAAATGAGGAACAACTCGATAAGTGGTTCCAATTCAGGGACAAGGTCCCCTTCCTGGAAAAGGTGATTGTCTGGGACCTGGAGGGTCTAAGGCATTTCAGCGACCCCATGGTGATGAGTTATGATGAAATCCTGGACTTGGGTCGTCGTGAGTCTACCCCCGGCGAGGGAGAAGAGTGGAGGGAAGGCCAGTTCGAAATTCGTATGCGTGAGGTTAGCCCCGACGACCTCTCGGTCCTTATCTACACCTCCGGCACCACAGGCCCGCCAAAGGGGGCGATGCTAACACACAGAAATGTCACATGGATGGGACGTGCCATCACCAAGGATAACCCCGTCTATGACACGGATGAGGTGATGTCTTTCCTGCCCCTGTGTCATATATTTGAACGTCTCTTCTCGGTATTCGTTCACATCACCCATGGATATACCGTAAATTTCATAGAAAACCTGGATACCATAACAGATAACATGAGAGAGATATCTCCGACAGTGGGATACGCAGTGCCCCGGATCTGGGAGAAGTATCTCTCTGCCGTATACATAAGAATGTCGGATGCCACCTGGTTCAAGAAGTTGCTTTTTGGAATTGCCCTTAAGCTGGGGAAGAGTCGGTCAAATCTGAAGATGAATTTCAGGCCCGTGCCCTTCTATCTGGAGGCACTTTACTGGGTTGCCTACCTTTCGGTCTTTAGAAAGCTCAAGGAGCGCCTGGGGTTCGATCGGCTGCGGGTGGCCTATTCAGGTGCCGCACCCATCGCCCCTGATGTACTTCAATTCTTTCAGTCCGTGGGTGTGAATCTGATAGAGGGTTACGGCCAGACGGAAGGTACCGGTGTGACCTGTGCCTCTAGGATAGGCCAAGTGAAATTTGGGACAGTAGGACCGCCGTTGCGGGGAGTGGAGGTCAAAATAGCGGAGGATGGCGAGATATTGGTCAAGTCTCCGGGCGTGTTCAAAGGGTATTACAAGAACGACGAGGCTACGAATGAGACATTGAAGGACGGATGGTTGTACTCAGGCGATGTAGGAGAACTGGATGAAGACGGGTATCTAAAGATAACAGATCGCAAGAAGGATATTATCGTCACAGCAGGGGGGAAGAATATTACCCCGCAATATATTGAAAACAAACTAAAGGCCAGTCCGTATATCAATGACGCAGCAATTATCGGGGATAAGAGGAAATATCTAACAGGTCTGATTATGATCGATGAGGATAATGTCGTTAAGTACGCGCAGGATAACAAGATCCAATTCTCTACGTACAAGGATTTGACCCTGAGCCCCGAAATCAAACGGCTTATTCAGGCTGAGGTAGACGCCGTGAACGAGACGCTGGCCAGGGTGGAACAGGTAAAAAAATTCACCATCCTTCCCAAGAAACTCTATGAGGAGGATGGGGAGGTCACGCCTACCATGAAGGTCAAGAGGAAATACATTAATGAGGCCTTCAGTGACCTGATCGAAGCCATGTACTCGAGGCAAGGATGATTAGGTATTGACGAAACGAGGAGATACGGAATAATAAATGACCATTGACAGATTTATAAACACCAATGAAGGGGAGAGAAAAGGATGAAAGAACGGAATCGGACTATTGTGTTAGGGTGCGCGATACTGATGTCCTTGGTGATCACTCCCATTGCCTGGGCCGAGAGGGGAGTCACAGACACAGAGATTCGCATTGGGCAGTACGGGCCTCAGACAGGGCCGGCCGCCCTCTGGGGGGCGGTGGCCCGTGGTACAGGTTGTTTCTTTGATATGATTAACGCCGAGGGAGGCATACATGGACGAAAGATCAAATATTACCTGAGAGATGATGGTTATATGCCCCCCAGGACAAAGGCCATAGTAAAGGAACTTGTGGAGGATAAGGAGATCTTTGCACTGGCCTCGGGTGTGGGTACCGCAACCGGTATGGCGGTTAAGAAATACCTTGACCAAAAAAGGGTGCCCTGGGTGGGTCCGGCAACGGGGTCGAGCCATTGGGCTTACCCGCCTTCAAAATACCTGTGGGCAGATTACCCCCTTTATTTGGATGAGGCGAGCATTTTGGTTAATTACGCTGTCAAGACGTTAGGCAAGAAGAGGTTGGCATTTTTCTACCAGAATGACGATTACGGAAAAGAAGGGCTCTTTGGGGCCGAAGCGGCCCTGGCCAAACTTGGCTTGAAACTTGTCGCTGCTGTTTCTGCTGAACCGCTGGATACAGACCTCAGCTCGCACTGCATGAAACTGAAGGCCGCAGATCCGGACTGTGTCATAATGTGGGTATTACCCAAGCACGGAGCGATTATACTCGGCACGGCTGCAAAAATGGGCTTCAAACCCCAGTGGATGACTACCAGTACCCTCAGCGACACACCGATTATGTACAAGATTACCAAGGGTCTTTTTAAGGATGTGATATTCGTAACTTTTGCCCAACTCCCGGACTCCAAAGATCCGCTCATGTTGAAATACAAGAAGGCCCATGACGAGTTTGCACCCAAGGGCGAGCGCTGGGGTATATTCTTTTATGCAGGGTTCTATTTTGTGGAGCCTATGGTGGAAGGGCTAAGAAGATGTGGCCGAGACCTCACTGTCGAAAACTTTGTCAGGGCAATGGACAGCCTGAAGGACTTCCAGGGGATCGGCCCCAAGATTACTTATGGCCCGAAGGAGAGACAAGGGACTAGGACCGTCTTTCTAGCACAGTGCAAGGAGGGAGCCAATATCGAGCGTATCTCTGACTGGATGACTTCTGACATCGATGTAGGGCAGGTGATCAAGAAACTTAGGGAATAGCGAGACCAAGACCTTATAGGAGGAGGTTTAGAAATGTTTTCAAAGGCGAAAAGGATCTCCAGTGAAGCGTTGCTTGGGGTTGGGTTGATTTCCCTAATTATTTGCGCATTGTTTTTGGGTTGTGCTACTGCTCCCAAGGAATTTAACCCCAATATAACGGGCCCACAAATGATTGTGGAACCCGAGACTATACGTCTGGGCGTTGCCACCTTAAAGGATACACCCATCGTATTTCGCGGGAACGGCTTTCAGCCCGGAGATTCGGTCTTTGTGGAATTGCTAGGTGTCAAGAAAGGGGATCAGACAGCCAATCTCCCTGTGGCAGACGCCAATGTGGATAAGGAGGGGTACTTCACCGCCAAGGTGGATACGCTGGTCAAGGTCAGCGAATTATTAAGGGCTGAGCTGGGCTCCAACAAGGAAATGGAGACTATCATCATTATTACACAGCCTCCAATTTCAGAAGGAACATATACGGCCAAGGCCACAAGCATGGAAGCCGATAATTCGGCAGAGTGCCAGCTTGTGGTTAGCGGCCCGAATGTGTTCGACAAGTTCAAAGACTGGCTGGGCGGGGCACTGGGAAAGATCGTAAAGAAGTAGTTCCGTTGGATAACATAATACCCTTTTACGATCTCCAACAAGAGATAACATCGTGAGAGGCACTATTTCAGAGTTATAGAGAGGTGGTCCGCATGAAGGACATTAGAGGCCTGCTGATCATCCTGGCCTGTATCCTGATAACACTTGGAGGGAATTCTAATTCCTTTGCCGCCAGGGCAACCCAGGACTCCTTCCGATGCCCGGGCAGTAGCAGACTCGTAAACATAGGCGACACAACATCGGAAGTCCTGGATAAATGCGGAAAGCCTTCGTATGTCGATAAAGAAAGAGGCCCCAGGCCCCTTTTTTATGGAGATCCAGTCGATATGGGAGACGAGGAATACCGATGGTATGTGCGGCAGGGAGACATAATTAGCGAGGTGTGGAAATACAACTTTGGCCGAGGAAGGTTAGTATATTATCTGACCTTTCAAAGTGGGGAACTTGTTCGAATAGAGACAGGTGGCTACGGCTACTAGCCGTGGTGGGGAGTCGCTGTGCATTTTCCAAGAAAGGAGTGATATCATGGAAGTAGCTCATCAGTTTATGGAAAGTACTGCCAGGCATGCTTCAAGGATGATTATTGAGCTCCTGGATCGGATCTCGGAAGATAGGCTAGTCCAGATGCTGGATTTGGCCAAGAGGCTTTCACGGAATCCTGACGTTTTGGACGCCCTTGACGCAATTAAAGGATTTTTTTCGTCCGATCACCCGTCAAAAAGCATCTTTTACAGGGCATTAGATAAGATACCCAGGAAGAACCGTTTTAAGATCTACAATTCCCTTTTTAATAATGCCTGGTTCTTGGGAGGGCCCAAAAGGGACGCCTTCGAGGAAAAACATGGCGTACGGCCCCCATTCATCCTAATTCTCAGTCCCACATTTCATTGTAATCTTCGCTGTAAGGGATGTTACACCCTTGGATACGGGCTGAGACCGGAGCTGGACTATGAAATCGTGAAGCGGCTTCTTGCAGAGTGCATGGATATGGGTCTGTATTTTATAACCATACTGGGGGGGGAGCCCCTTATGTATCCAAATCTCTTTCAGATGATTGAAGAGCATCCTGACATCTTCTTCCAGGTCTATACAAACGGGACCCTGCTCACCCCCGAAGTGGCCAAACGCTTCATCGATCTGGGTAATGCGCTTGTTGTGGTAAGTATCGAAGGCGATGAGAAAGAAACGGATTCATGGCGGGGAGAAGGTGTGTACAGAAAAATCATGCAGGCCTTTGAGAACCTGAATAATGCCAATATGATCTTTGGTACGTCAGCAACCGTTACAAGAAATAACGAACCGGCGGTTTCGTCCTTTGAGTTTGTGGATAAGATGATAGGGCTTGGTAGCATACTGCAGAATTATTTTCTGTATGTGCCTGTCAACGGCCGGGCAGACTTCGACCTGATGATTACCCCAGAACAGCGAAACCATCTCCGTAAGCAAGTATTGGCGATACGCCGGTCGAGGCCAATCTTTGTCCTGGATTTCTGGAACGACGGCCCTTATATTTGTGGATGCATTGCGGCCGGCCGGCGCTACCTACACATCAATGCCAAAGGAGACATAGAACCCTGCGTCTATACTCATCTGGCGATGAATAACATCAAGGATGTAAGCCTGGCCGAGGCCTTGCAGAGCCCCCTTTTTAGGGAAATTCGCGCGAGGCAACCGGCCAACCATAATCATCTGCGCCCCTGCATGATAATCGATAACCCTCACGTACTCCGTGAAATCATCAGGGATACAAATCCGTATTATACCCACCCCGGGGCTGAAGAGATATTTACTGAGCGGGCGGCCGAAATTGATAGGTATGCTGAGAGATATGCCTCGCTCGCAGATCGGGTATGGGAGGAGGAGTATCTGAATGACGAACTCTGGGTAGATCGTATAAGAACCGCTGAGCAACGATCGGTCAAGGCACGTACTGACGAAGCATGCTGAATCGCTGACTTCCTTGTAGCTCTGGGAACCCGTCTTTTGTTGGCCGGTTGGAAGCATCTCTTGTTGTTGCAAGATTCCAATATCAATTCAATAAAGACCCTTTCAAGGTTCTTGCGTAGTGCCGGACCCGGTTCACCAAAGGAAATCCTGGCGGCGGCTATGGAAGACCTCGTACATCTTCAATTCAGGCACAGGAATGAAAGGAATTGCGGGATTTTGGTGACAGAGGATGAGTATTGGGCCATCAGGAATGTCGTGTGGAATATAGACAAACAAATATTCTGGAATGCGATAGGCAAGCGGATTTTACACCTTTTCGACCGGACGACTAATCAGTGGTTGATCTTTAACGATATATCAAATCAGTGGGAGGGGTATGACGCGATCACTTTTGAAAAGGTAACCAAACAGGCCCCTCCAAATTGGGTTCCTTGGGTGAGGGTCTTTAATGATGACAACGCCCCTGATTTTCGATGGTTTGAAGGGGCGAGGACAAACTTATCCTTCAATTCACTGGACCGACACATCCTCAAGGACCCTTCCCCCCATTACTATAGATACTGGGAGAGTGAGTCCTGGGGGCACGAAGAACCTCTGGAGACTTTGAGATTAAACCATAGGGAATATCTATTGGAGGTAACCAAGACTGTAATGGCCCTCGAGAGCCTGGGGGTTCAGAAGGAGGATAGGGTTGCCCTCTTGATGCCCGAAATCCCTCAGGCCTATTATTTAATCGAAGCCTTTCACAGAATGGGGGTTATATATACGTCATTGCCAACCTCGCTAGGCGACCAACAGGTAAGTGATCGAATTGAGAACCTGGGGGTAAGATATGTCTTCACAGCCAATGGTGGGTGGCATAAGGGCAGAGAGGTATTTTATAAGAGTGAGTTGCTGGACAGGGCACTGAACCGCTTTTCGACAAAAGGGTATGCCTTGAATGCAATAAAAGGCCTTTCTGGAAGGCTTGAGGAGCCACGACTAAATGATCTGATTGGCTCTTTTGAGAAGAGATTTGAAAACAGGGTTACCGTAAACAAGGAGGGGCTGCTCGGTTTTGTTCGCAAGCACGGTTTAGATGGAGAACTCATTAATACCCTAAGAGAATGCCTGGCTTCTGAACCTGAACGTATTTCAAGGGTGGTTGTATTTGAAAGGATTCAAGAAGAAGATACCTGGATGTTGAATGGTCGGGACATTGCCTGGGGCCAAGAATTATTCATGGGGGACGACAAGGAGGAAAGGATCCTTTCTGCGGCCTCAAAGGCCCTGGCTAGAGAGATGACCAGGGAGGCCTTTTTGGACTATGAAGATGTCAGCGCCCAGGAGTTCTTGAAAGTTATTCATCAATTTTCCCCTCCCGAACCTGTTGAAGGGAATCATCCAAGACTTGTCATTTATACCAGTGGCAGCACCGGTATACCAAAGGGTGTGGTCCATAGCACACTGGGGCATGCAATATTCGGCACATACACCATGCTGGCGACAATGGCACCGAGAGAGGGGGATATAATGGATACAAGGGCCACACATTCCTGGATAACCGGCCTCGATTATATTGCCGGGATGCCGGGGCTGCTTGGCGTCGAGAGTATCGTAACAGAAGGTGCATTTCATTATGAAAGATGGCTCAGGAGATTAGCCAGGCTGAAGGTAAATATTGTTAAGGCAGGTGCTCCGGTGCTGAGAGGAATAAAGGAATTTGCCGAATCGGATAAATGGAAAAGGGCTCTATCGAAGCTGGATTTTTCAACAGTAAGGGTATGTGTCAACTGTGCAGAACCGGCAGATCCGGTGACGCAGGGTGCTGTGAACAGAATACTGGGCGGAGACAAATACGTAAACACCTGGTGGCCCACAGAACTAACTGGCCCGAATACCGGGGCCGGCTCCTCAGGGGTGCCCTATGCCTACCCGATGAAACTGGATGGTTCCACATTCCCCCTACCGTATGTAAAACAGGATGTCATGGATGATGAAGTTGATGCCGAGGATAATGTAGTAAATACAAGATCTCAGGGGCGCGGTGTTTTGGGAAGATATGTGATTGACCCGCACCCCGGTATGTTAAAAGGCATCTACAGGGACCCACAGAAATTCCATGAATCGTATTTCAAGAGATACTGGGGCATGACGGGAGATCAGATCTGGTATGACACTGGCGACGGTGCTATCAAGGATGAGGATGGATATTTTCGTATCATTGGCAGGGTAGGGTACGCATTCAACTGGAATGGTCATATCAGTGGAGCCGAAGATGTGGAAGGGACCCTGAGAGATCACCCGTCAGTCAAAGATATCATGATTGCCCCTGTCAAGAGGAAGGGAGAAAACCTGGATTGCCTGCAGGTCTTCCTGGTCTTGAACGAGGGCCACAGCCTGGGTGAGCAACTAAAGCAAGAATATGATGATCTTGTTGTAAGGAAGAAGCAGAGGACCTTCAAGGGACTGATGATCGAGGGGTCCGACTACTATTGCGTAAGGGAGTACCCGGTCACCATGTCTCAGAAATCGCTGAGGAGATTCGGTTCAATGCTAGGTTCCCTGACAGACGAACAACTAAGAGATATAATTCGGCGCCTTGCGGATACCAGGAAAAGGGCCTTGGTGGAAGCAGGGGACGAAACTGCAATTAATGAGGTATTTCCAACCAGGAAAGATCAGAATCCCTATGCAGGCTCCCTAATTGGCCTGGGCAATTATCCCTCCTTGGTTCACCTTACTTACACCGTGGCAGAAAAAAGGGGGTTGAGTGTGTCAGGGAAATCCTAGGTGTTGAATCTGCGCTTCCACTCGAATTCCCGCTTTGTGACCGAGTCCTCCATCCGCTGGATACGACGTTCTAGCTTGTCATATCTACGTTTCAAGCGGTCGACAGCCCCCTTCCGGGAATGGATATAGCTGTCGTAAAATTCCTGTTCGTCATCCTCGTTTATCGGCAATACCGGTTCGGGTTTCATCAGCAGGGCCGCAATAAAATACAGTGCGAGGGTAGGCCAGAATCCGCTGAGGAAGAGTAATACGAGCGAAATCGCCCTCGTCCAAAAGACGGAAAAATCAAAGTATTCGGCTATGCCTCTGCACACCCCCAATATGATGCCTCTACGGGAGCGATACAGTCCGCCGCGGAAGAGGTCTTTAAGGCTTTTCATGGATCTCGGCCCTCCCTTTCCCTTTCCAAAATAATGGTTTCAAGTGCGCCGACGCGTTCTTCCATTCGGGATAGCCCGAGGTATATCTCTTGAATCATCCTTGCTTCCTCTGACTGGAGCTTCTGCCCGGAGCGGGATATACCACCCTTCAAGATCTTGATACCCATTAGAATAGTACTTCCTATGATGGATAATGCCAGTATTGCGCCACCGAAAATGATGGCCAGCATCAATGCTCCGTGCACGGCGACTAGGACTCCCTCTTATTCAAGTTCAACCTGCTCCAGGGATTTCACGTAGCGGAGATGGTGTCGTCTCTCAAAGATGACTTGAGTGTTTGTAGCTCTTTTTCGATTTCGTCGTCAACCAAAAGATTCTCAATCTCCTCTTCCAGGGCCGGCTTCTTTCCAAAATTAACTAGACCTGCTTCGGCCTCCATTCGCTCAATGCGATTTTCGATCTGCTCAAATTTGTATATGGTCTCAGCACTGTCCATGCGGCGGATCTCTTCTTGGGCTCGTTTTCCTTTTGACGCGCGAAGGTGGCGTGCTACAAGGATGCGTTGTTTTTGCCTCGCAGTTCGGAGTCTGTCCTCAAGTTGCCTGATGTCGTCCTGATACTGTTCAACAAGATTGTCATAATCCCCCACCTGCTTCTCCAAGGAATCTGCCCTTTCTTTGAATCTCCTTTTCTCCATAAGTGCTTCCCGGGCCAGATCATCTCTGGCCTTGTTAACCGCAAGCTTGGCGTTCTTTTCCCAGTACCTTGCCTGATACTGAACCTGTTCCAGTTGACGCTCGATCTTCCTACGATTGGCCATGGCCCCGGCACACGACGCCTTGATCTCAACCAGGGTGTCTTCCATCTCCCGAATCATTAGTTTTATCAATTTCTCCGGGTCCTCGGCCCTGTCTAGCATGGCATTGATATTTGAACTGACAATATCGCGAAATCGTGTAAAAATTCCCATAATTGAACCTCCTCTCTTTTAGTTTTGGGGGATAGAAATGCAGGGTTTATGCCAAAAGATGGGCCATCGATAAAACCTAAAGGTTTCGAAGACTTACGGGCTTGACACGCCCCGGCGTTTAGGGTATAATTTACCATAATATAGCCTTTGCAACCATATGTTGGTGTTTTTCTATGAAAAGAGCTATCCCGCAGGCAGAACATCTATTTCACTCAGGCAGCCACACGGTCAGGGGTGAGGCCCTGGGGCAATCAGAGGCCTTTTTAGAGTTTCAGGAACGGCTTTCCAGGGTAGCGCCGGTCAACCGGCCGGTCCTGCTGATCGGTGAACGGGGTACAGGGAAGGAATTGGCGGCCTCCAGACTGCACTTTCTTTCGAGGCGTTGGCAGGGCCCCTTTCTGGCCATCAACTGTTCAGCCCTCACCTCCTCATTGATAGAATCAGAGTTATTCGGCTACGAAAAGGGGGCATTCACCGGGGCCTCTGAGAGGCGCACTGGGAGATTTGAGGCCGCAGAGGGTGGGACTCTTTTCCTGGATGAGATCGGAAATATACCTCTGGAGGTCCAGGAGAAGATATTGCGTGTGGTGGAATACGGCGTATTTGAGCGTGTCGGAAGTTCCGAGAGCATCGAGGTAGACGTTCGGATCGTGGCGGCAACCAACGCGGATCTGGTGGCGCTTACTGCTGAAGGACGATTCAAACAGGATCTCCTTGATCGACTATCTTTCGAAGTGCTGTTTCTGCCACCCCTCAGGGACCGGAGAGAAGATATCCTCTTACTGGCAAACCATTTTGCTGGACGGATGGCCTTCGAGCTGGGTCGGCAGGAGATCCCCCAGTTTAGCCAAAAGGCGACCTCAGCGCTCACTGGCTACTCCTGGCCCGGTAATGTCCGTGAACTTAAGAACCTGGTGGAACGCGCCGTATATCGCTCGGATTCGTCTCTGATCGCGGAGGTTGAACTTGACCCATTTCGTTCTCCGTTTAAAGCAAGACACTCGCCCGGAGAAGGACGCTCCGAAACGGGGGCGACAGATAAAGATTCATTTGATGACCTCATGGAAAAACCGCTCCACGAGGCCGTGGAAGAGCTAAAGATCCGTCTATTAAGAAAAGCGCTCAAGGAGGCGAGATACAATCAGAGAAAGGGTGCCGAGATACTTGGCCTCACGTACGATCAGTTTCGGGGTTTATACCGCAGACATAAAGATCTGATTTAGCCTCTCCCTGGCTCGAACAGGTTCCACCCTGCACCTAATATAACGGTGATAAGGGGTTCCTGCAATAGGATCACGATGGGTGTTTTTGGCCAGCCTGTTTGCATTCGCCCCGTATGTTTTCCCTTGATACACCAGACCGAACCCGTGGGTATCATAATATAACCTGACCTGGTCGAGTTCGTCACCTCCAGTTCAATGGTCTCTTCCCCGGCCTCGGTCGTTACCTTTACCATCTCTCCGTCACTGAAGCCGAACATCTCTGCGTCTTCAGGGTTCATAATCGCCGTGCATGGCCTTTTCCCTTTGTTCCAGTCAGGATCCCGCATCTGTGTATTGGCGTTATAGTCCATGTGTCGGCCGGAAGACATGATGAAGGGATACTCCTTTTCGCCTTCATCGAGCTTTTCCGATTCCAGGGCCGGATCAATCTCTTGAATCCATCCCTCCATCTCAGGCACATCCAGGGTAATGCGGCCGTCTTCTGTGGCCAGAACTTGAAAATGGTCCCATTTTTCCGGATCAACCTCGCCAATCCACAAACCCTCAGGATGTTCAAGGATAGCCTGGAAGATCTCTTCTCCAAGGCCGGGGCCCGGATGAAACCCCACACGTTCAGCCATTTTATGAACTGAAGAAGGGATGTTCTGCAAAAGCCCCCAAAGGGAAGCCAGATGAACAGAGTCCAATTTTTTTCCGAGGGTCTTGGCCAGGATATACGGCATTCCTTTTGCGGCCTCAGGATTAGATTTGAGATATTCAATAAGAGCTGAACCAAACCTTAATCGATCCCCACTGTCAGCCGCTTCATAGAGCGTTTCAGGGATCTCAGGAACCAATCCCAGGCGATCAGCCAATCTCAGAAATATCTCACCTGCTTCGATCTGTTCTCCTTCAGGCTCCACCACCGGCTGACGAAAGGGCATGAAGATCTTAGGAAAGCCTTCCCCTCCAAACCCTCCGTCCCACGATTCATAGGCGGATAAAGCTGGCAGGACATAATGAGATAGAGCCGCTGTCTCCGTCATTGCTATTTCCACGGTTACTAAAAGATCCAGTCTCTTAAAAGCCTCTTCATAGGCAGAGGTATCGGCATAAGAGCGCAATGGATTGGCACCGCTCACTATAACCGTGCGAAGCCTTTCCGGGTGGTCTGTCACGATTTCCTCGGGCATGACATTAGGGGGATAAGAAGTTGTTATGACCGGGTAATCAGTAACAACGGTGCGCCAGAGCTTGGTCTCCGTTCCGGCACGGCTTTCCCTCCTCTTACCCCCGCCGCCGCGCAGACCGATTGGAAATATATTCCCACCCCTGACCCCGATCCGTCCACAGACAGCCAGGAGTACGTTTTCAAGACAAGAGATCAGTGTGCTGTGCCGGCCCATGAGGACACCCAAATCACTGTGGTGGCTGGATTTGCGGGTAGCAAATAGACGGCAGACCTCTTTGACATTCTCGTAATCCAGTTCGCAGAGATCTATGGCCGCCCTTGCATCAAAATCGGAGAACCATGATGAGACCTTTTCAAAGCCGTTGACATGTTGTTCAATATAGTCCCGGTCATGCCATTTTTCATTGATGATTATTGCTATCATAGCCCGGTAAAAAAGGGCATCTGTCCCAGGGCGAATCGGCAGATGGATATCAGCTATCCTGGCTGTTTCCGAGAGACGAGGATCGACGACGACAAGCAGTCTGTCCGGGTCCTTGCTGAATTTTGTCAATACACGGCGCGCCTGTGGCGTGTGATGACTCATCATCGGGTTCCACCCTACCGTCAGGAGCATGTCCGTTTCATCAAGGTGAGGTATCGTGTGGAGATGCTGGCTGCCAAAGGTTTTTCCATCTACCCAGAACCTACCGGTGAGTTCTTGGGCTAGAGCGCTATAAAAGTATTGAGACCCAAGCCCACGAAGGACATTAATCGCTAAGACACCCTGGGATGGGCAACCTATCGTACCTCCACCCATCATCAAGGCAAATGATCGCGGGCCGCTTTGGTTTACGATAGAAGAGAGTTTTTCGGCTACCTCGCCAATAGCCTGTTCCCAGGATATTCTCTCAAAGCTGTTTCCTATTTTTTTAAGTGGCTGGGTAAGGCGCTCTTTATGGTGCTGATAGTGCTTGATGTTCAATCCCTTGCGACAGACATAACCTTCGCTGCGAGGGTTGTCCTTATCTCCCCGGGTCTTAATTATCTGATTGTTTTCAACCCCTACCTCAAGGCCGCAAAGATTGCCGCACAATACACAGGTTGTCTTTTTCCAATCCATTTCAAGGTGCTCCTTTCGTAACACTTTAGCGCTTTGAAAACACTGAGGAGTAAGATGACAGACCGTGAGG
>CAYVMN010000012.1:0-38728 GCA_964452575.1 uncultured Desulfobacteraceae bacterium
GTCCTCCTATGGGGCTGTTGCGTAACGAGGTTTAAGACCTCACTGCCGTTCTATGGAATGATGCCGTCTTTTACGTCCTTTGGAAAAAAGACCCTCACAGTCCTCTTGCTCCTCAGCATTTTCAAAGCGCAAAATTGTTACGAGGATTTTATGGTGTAGGTTGCTGAAGTCCTTTCAGCGTCTCCCACAGCTCCAGCACCTGCCTCCGCGTTTCCTCAATTGTCTCGTCATTGTGAATGACGTAGTCCGCATAGCCCACCTTTTCGTCGATGGGAAGCTGGGCTTTCAGGATATTGGCTGCCTCCTCATTGCTGATCCCATCCCTCTCAGCCAGACGCTTTACCTGCATCTCGGGCGGGATATAGACCACCAGGACCTTGTGGAAAACATACTGAAGATTCAACTCGATAAGCAATGGCACGACCACCTGGATGATCGATCCGGGGGTCCTCTCCGCTATCTCATTGACCTGTCTGGTCATCTCTTCATTGATGCGTGGATGAGTAAAACCTTCAAGCCTCTTTCGCTTTTCAAGGTCTGAGAAGACGATTCCCGACAGCCTCTTCCGATCAATAGTTCCGTCTCCCTGGAGCACCTGTTTGCCAAAATAATCCACGATCTCATCAAAGGCGGGCCTGCTCGGCTCTACGACCCGTCTTGCGATAACGTCGAGGTCTACAATGGGCGCCCCCAGTTCCTCCAGCATCTCCGCCACGGTGCTCTTTCCGCTGGCAATCCCACCCGTAACCCCCAGGAGCAGCCGATCGCCCTTTCCCCGAACCTTCTCCAGCTGACGCAGCCCGCCGTAGGACATGGGAAAGGCAGAGGCGAGATCCTGTTCTGCACCCGCATAGCTGATGGGATAGCGGATGCCCCTCCGATAGAGCACCTCCATCCCCTGCAAGGCCTTTTCCATCATGGCGGCCGGGATGGCCATTACCAGGTCCTCATCCCGGGCGTGGCCATAGCGCCGTTCCCCATAGCAGGGAATGGTCAGGGAGGGTTTACCCGTCAGGTAACACCTGGCAATGGCATCCGAGCAGGATGACTCCCCCACGCAAAAGAACTCCATGACCTCGTAGTCCTCAAACTGTAGGGAGTTGATCAGAAGCATCATCTGGGCGGGGTTGGCGTATATGAGGACAATGTCCGGCTCAAAGGGATTGTAGACAAGGGGCGCCATGGCAAGCGCCTCATATTTTCCCAGGGGCAACCGGGGGATAGAGGCCTCATATCTTTTGCCGTCCTCTTTGGTCTTGACCCACACGATACTCCGAAATGTCCCGTCCTTATTGAGTTCGGGTATATCGCTGAGGCCAATGATGGAAGGGCAGGTGGGATTCATAAAATCATCCAGATCCGCTCCCACGGTCCAGTCGAAGTTCCTGACAAGGGTGATCAGTTGGCACATTGTGGACTTGTGATTGGGCCTGCGCATAAAGGGGATCTGCTCCAGTTCCTCCTTTTTCTCCAGCATCTTAAAGGCAACTGGAAAGGACGTCAGACGCATCAATTGCTCCATCCGCCTGATGATCTTTTCCCAGTCGTGCTGCTCTTTCATTTTCCCTTCTCCGCCTCCTGTATCTCTTTCTTGAAGGCAACCGGTGTGTATTTGCCACTCTTCAATGCCTCGATCAGGTCCTTTTCATCCTTGATTCTGGTGGCAAAACGGGTCGCATAGACTCCCACCTCAGAGACCTCATGGGCATCGCTTCCGCCCGTGATCGGCATACCTAAACCCTCGGCCACATCCTTCGCAAACCTGTTTTCCTTTTCCGTCACCTTGCCGTTGAGGACCTCCATGGCCCCCACATGCCTGAAAAGGGGCCTCTCCATGGCCTTCTCGGGTGTCAGGCCCAGATCTTCCACATTGAAGGTCAGAAATCCCCTAAAGGGGTGTACGGCAATGATAAACCCCCCGGCCTCCTGGACCTCTTGGCTCAGATCCTCTAGCCTTATGATGCCCTGGATGTCCCTTTCCAGGCCGAATACCACGGTATCCCCCTGGTCGGTGGTAATCTCATTGCCTCTGATTACTAGAAATCCGTGCCCTTGTCTCAGCCCTTCCACCAAAACCGGATCCCAGGCGTGATTGTGATCGGTCAGACAGATACCGTCAAGACCGATATTTTTGGCCTCTTCAATCACCTGGTCCACCCTGGCGGAGCTGCAGGGCGAGGCTGGATGGGTGTGCACGTGGAGATCAATGATCATGCCCCCTTGCAACTTATGTTTAGCTGGTTCAGGACCGAAAGTCTTATTATTCGAGGAATCATGTTTTCTGGGGGCATGGGCCAGAGGCCTTGAGGTTGAACCGGTCTTTGTCTTTCCCGCGAGGAACTCCTGGAAGGTCAATTCCTTGTTCAAGGCCCTTTCATTTTCCCAGCGAACAAGCACGAGAGCCTCTCTGGCCGAGTGGCAGCACTCAAGGAGAAGGTTGGCATAATGCCTGCACGATTTCCGACCGATGACCTTTCGGACCTTCTGCGAGAACCCCTCATCCTCGATCCTGAACCCCACGGCCTCCTCAAGAAAACCGGTGGACCTGGGGCACTCCGGGGTGGTCCAGCGGTTCCACTTTCCGTCGATGGCCACGATCTGCAGGTCTGAGATACTTATGGAGACATTCATCTCAAGGCTATAGATGTCATCATCTAGGATACCATGAATTCCCAGGGTATCTTGATCCTTCCTTGCAATGCTTATCAGCTTGTTTCGTTCGTACTTCAGCATTTCTTCTGAACTCCTCAGATACGGGCATACTAGTTTGGCGGTTCGATGCCCTCTACCAGGGAACTCCCCGGCGCAAAGGCGGCACAGCGGTTGTATAATCTGATGTTCTCCCTGACCATCTTACCATAGAACTCCTTTGCCTCTTCTAGCTCCTCGGGTCTGGGGGAATTGACCAGCATATCCTTTGTAAAGGAGAGAATAACCCCGTGACAGCACTCCTCTACCATAAAGGCCAACTGCTTACACTCGGTCTCTTCCCCGACAAGGCCCCTTATGATCTTCAGCACCCCGGAACCGATACGAACACCCACTACCTTTTCAAGCGAAATCTCGGATGTCATACATTCTTCCAGATAACTGCGTTTGACTTCTGCCCAGGCCATCATTATTTCCAGGTCCGGCAGCTTGACCACTATCTCAACGAAGGCATCTGTGAGGGTGTCTTGAAGCCTGCAGATGGATCTCATAGTCTGGTCATCGAGTTGTTCCACAGAGGTACAACGATTTCTTGAATACTTAAGTATATCAGGCATAAATGCGCGCTCCTGTCTTTGAAGGATTCAAACCTCCTAATCCTACCCGGTATTCCTAATGCCTTGATAGATCCCTTGTCAAGACATCTGCGACCCCATCAACAACATTGACCCCAAAGATCCCTTGCAAGGGTGAAGCAAATTGTATTAGAAAAGGATTTCTTTAAAGACAGATGATGGAGGACGTTATGACAGGACAGAAGGCGACAAACATACACTGGCATCAAGGAGCCATTACCCGATCGGACAGGGAGCGCCAAAATGGCCACCGTGCATTTACCATATGGTTTACGGGCCTTTCGGCAGCTGGGAAATCAACGCTGGCCGTTGCCACCGAAGAAGCGCTTTATGAGCGAGGCTGCCGTACCTATATCCTTGACGGCGACAACATTCGACATGGACTCAACAAGAACGTGGGGTTCTCCCCGGAAGATCGAACAGAGAATATCCGCAGAATAGGAGAAGTAGCGAAACTCTTTCGCGACTGCGGGGTCATTAATATGACCGCCTTTATTTCTCCCTATCGCAAAGATCGCCAAACGGCCAGAGAGCTTGGGGAGGATGGTGAATTCATTGAAGTCTTCCTGGAATGCCCTGTAGAGATTTGCGAGCAGCGCGACCCCAAGGGCGCCTACAAGAAGGCCCGTGAAGGGATCATTAAGGAATTCACCGGAATCAGTGCCCCTTACGAGGCCCCAGAAGACCCGGAGATCCATTTACGGACCGACAAGCTCTCGGTAGAAGAGTGCGTTCAGTTGATCGTACAATATCTGATAGATCATAAGTACATTTCTGCTTAGGAAAGAGAGATGACAAAAATCTTGATCATCGACGATGAAGAGCCTATCCGAGGCATCCTCAAGGCGAGAATTCTGGGGGTTGCGGATGTGGTGGATGCCTGCCTGAGGCCTTTTCGGGAAAAGGGCTTTGGGTTCGAGGCTTCTGCTCAGCAGGAACGGTAATCGGGCAAAGGATAGGCCTTTTGAGTTGGGTTGGAGGGGTGGTCTCTTCTGGAGGAGGAAATCGGGCTAATCGGCCTTTCTCTTGCAGAAGGTCAATATATTCTCGCCCCCTTGTCTCTGATATCGAATCCCGTCAACCATCCGGCGTACAAGGAATAGCCCTAGGCCTCCCACCTTCCTCTCATCCAGGCCAAGAGAGACGTCCGGTTGATCCACCTCGAGCGGGTTAAAGGGGACGCCTGTATCGATTATCTGGACAAGCAAGGCACCATCTTCTTCAGAATCGCAGATGACTCTGATATCTCCCTTTTCTTCTGGATAGGCGTAACTCATAATGTTGGTCAGTATCTCATCTGCGGCCAATTCGATCTGTTGACGTTTTCTCTTGTCAAAACCCTTTCTAAGGGCGTAATCAAGGATGAAGTTTTTTAGCCCGTGCAAGTATTGGAGATCTGCAGGAAGCCTGAGATGGTCTTGTCTGGGAGTAGACAATTTCTACATTCCTTTCATTGCCTCTTTTGGGGAGCTGTAGATATTAAATATGGTGCTGAACCCCGAGACCTCAAAGATCTCTTTCACCATTTCCTGAAGCCCGCACAGGACCAGACTACCATTTCTTGTTTTCAGCTTCTTGGCGAGGGTCAGCATACTGCGCAACCCTGCGCTGCTAATGTAATCGAGCCCGGAAAGATCAAGAATCAGGCAGGTCTCTCCCTTATCTATCTGCCCTTCCACTTCAGCATCAAAATCAGGCGATGAAACGGCATCCATCCTCCCTGTGATAGACACCACCAATGCCTTTTCTTCTTTCCTGATGTTGACTTCCATTTCAGCTTACCCCCATCTTCCTTTTTCTCACCCTATCCTTTATCCTGTTTATGTGGCCTCTTCCCAGGCCCTTGACCTCGCAGCCCAGCTCAAAATAGCGCTCTATTTTGGTGTCATCCAGGACCCCAAAGCAGTCCACGACCGCCAAGGGTCCTCCCGACATCCTCAGCACGTCATCCGGTTCAAGATCCAGATAGGGTCGATGCCTGACCGCAAAGACCACCACCTCGGAGCCTTTGAGGGCCTCTTCCAGGTCCGGTGTCATGGAGAACTCATTTAGATGTTCTTGGTTCCTGAAAAAGCGAGACCAGCTCTCCCCCACCGCCGGATAGGAATCCTGTTTTTCGAGTTCCCACCAGTGCTCCACATAGGGGTCGTGGACCTTGATTTCGGCACCCATTTCGGTCAGTTTCCGGACAATAATCTCTGAACCGCTGTAACGGGTATCCCCTACGTCTTCGCGGTATGAGGCCCCGAGAATGGTGATCTGTGAGGCAGCTACGATCCGACCCATGTTCCTGAGGGCATCTCTCACGAGCTGGGCCGCGTGCAAGCCCCTTGTATCATTAATATTGATGGCGCTAGGGGTAATTTGGAAGATATCCTTCTCAAACCCCATCAGATGCTTGTAGGCCCAGAGCCCAAGCCCCCCATCCTTTGGCAGGCAATATCCTCCTATTCCGGGGCCAGGGAACATTATATTATTGTGAGTGGGCCTGACCTTAATGGCCTCTATTACCTTGATGATGTCAACACCATTGGTCTCTGCAAACAGGCTCCACTCATTCAGAAATGCCAGGATGGTGGCCCTGTAACTGTTTTCCACTATCTTACAGGTCTCGCTCTCGATGGGCCTTTCAAGGACGGTTAGCGGGTAGTCACTGACGTTAATAATATCAGACAAGAACCGGACGACCCTTTCCCTGCTCTCCTGGTTGATGCCACTACAGACCCGCCAGAACTCTCTGACAGAGCGCACGTAATCCTTTCCTGGCATTACCCTTTCAAAGCTGTGTGCCAGGATTGGTTCCTTCTGAATATTCCGGGCCTTAAAGGCCTTCTTGATCAGGGGATAGGCCACATACTCGGTGGTCCCTGGGGGCACGGTGGTCTCGATCAATACCAGGCACTCAGGTGAGATCTTCTCCCCGATTATCTCGAGGCTCTTTTCGAGAGCCAGTATCTCTGCATGGCCGGTTTTCAGATTACCGAGT
This sequence comes from uncultured Desulfobacteraceae bacterium, assembly GCA_964452575.1. Lineage (GTDB taxonomy): Bacteria > Desulfobacterota > DSM-4660 > Desulfatiglandales > Desulfatiglandaceae > CAYVMN01. The sequence continues at coordinate 6,271 of CAYVMN010000012.1, forward strand.
TCCTGTTTGACAAAGTCGCACTGTACGTCCACCACTACCACGTCCGCCAGCCTTAAGGCCTCATAGGTGAAGGTGGCAGTAAGGGTCTCTTTTTCTCTCACGCAACGCCTGATCATAGGGGCAACTTCAGGGTCTTCTGCCCTGATGGGTGATATACCACGGTTGAGCATAGGGATCTTCCAGAAGCTTCTAGTGCTCGGCCTCTGCATCCCGATTACAAACTTGTTGGGCCTACCCGATTTCTTATCCAGTGAATCGGCTACCACGGCGGCCATAATGGCGCCCACAAATCCCAACCCCATGACAACAACTATCTCAAGGCCTTGTTCCCGCCGGGATTCAACCATCGCCTCCAGTCGGGCCAATTCCTTTCGGTAATCTTCCTCCGAAGGGATCTTAAATCTCTCCCCATCGGGACTGACTGAGAATTCCATTGGATGAGCCGCCTCCATCAGAACGACTAATACTACGGTTACCCACTTATGGATGGTAGAATGCTTTGCATTTCTGGTTTGCAAAGTAAAGGCAAATTAATGGAAAGGGGCCGGCATGTCAAGTTGAAGGGACTTGGAGGCACCTGAGATTTAGTGCGTTGGGTGTGACTCCTTCTATTCTGAAAGGTGCTTCTTTGCGAGGATCCGACCCGCATCTGTAAGGAAGGACTTTTCCAATACCCGTTTCAACTCCCCCTGGGGTATGGGTGCCTGCTTGTTTCTCTGTTCCAGATCTGCCATCAAACGGCCATCGTGTACTACCTTGAAGTTCAGGGTATCAGCCGATCCCGGATTATGGAGGCGATCAATAAGGTCGCATACCTCTTGGATTAAGGCCTCAGAGGCATCCATCTTTTTGAGGATTTCCTTCGCCTTCTCGGACCCTAACCCGTGGAGATAGGCCGCCGTTATCACAGGGCCCAGGTCCCCGCCTTCTTCTTTACCAATTGCTTCTGCATACCTGGCCACTCGGGCTGCATGGCCTATCTGTCCGAAGTCTTTCTTGAAATGACGCTTCATTTCTATGGCCACCCTCTCCTTAAAGAGATCCTCTTTTTGGGCCAATAGTTCCGGAGAGAGGGACCCCAGGCACTGCTCTGCATATTTGCAGTAAGAGGCGCAGCCAAAATCCATTTCAGGATTCACCAACCGATGGCCGCACCCCTTGCAAAGCCTTGTTGTATCATCCTTGAAGAACTCTACCTCATTTCCACAGTTGGGGCATTTTGCCTCAAAAATGGCACCTGGTTTCCAATATCGGCTGTCCTGGCCTGGGCATCTCACGGCACTGACCTCCTGACTCGATTCACTTCGCTCAGATTCCTGACACCTATCCTAGCAAAAGACCCAGCCCTTTGCCTTGACTTAAGTCAAGGCACTGCAAGGACTCCTTTTATCCATTCACTGGTCATTCCGTTGTGCCCTGGTATTCCTCACCGACCGTGCAGCAACCTGGCGCGAACGGTTACAATGCCTTTTTCCTGTAAAGTAAAAGACTATTGGATACGACGGTAATGCTGCTCATGGCCATGGCCAGTGCCGCAAGGATTGGGTGGAGATGTCTCAAGAACCCGGGAAGGAACTCTAGCGGGTAGAGTACACCGGCTGCAACTGGTATGAGAACCAGATTATAGAAAAAGGCCCAGAAAAGGTTTTGCTTCACGGTCTTCATGGTGGTCCTGCCCAGATTAATGGCCTTGGGCACTCCTGTGAGGCTCCCGCTTGCAAGGATAACGTCCGCAGTCTCCATCGCCACATCTGTGCCCGTGCCTATAGCGATACCCACATCGGCCTGTGCTAGGGACGGGGCATCATTAATGCCGTCTCCAACCATTCCCACTTTTTCCCCTTTTTCCTGCAATTCCTTAACCTTTGAGGATTTCTCCTCCGGTAGGACCTCTGCAATCACCTCGTCAATGCTGACCTCCTCGGCAATGGCCCTGGCCGTCTGGATGTTGTCTCCGGTCAACATGACCACCTTGAGACCCATCCTGTGAAGCTCTCCAATGGCCTGCGCAGATTCCGGTTTGACAGTGTCTGCAAGGGCGATCAGTCCCAAGGGCCCTGTCTTGGTCGCCACAAACACTACGGTCTTGCCCTGCTGTTGGAGGGCCGCGACCCGGCCGGTTGTCTTGGAAAGATCTACAATAGGCCTTTCAAACCATTCCGGCTTGCCTACAAGGATTCTTTGTCCGTTTACATCTGCCTGAACCCCAAGCCCCCCGAATGCCCTGAACCCCTTTGGCTCAAATAAGTCCACCCCCTGCCTCTCGGCTTCTATCACGATGGCCCGACCCAGTGGGTGTTCGGAACCCTTCTCCGCTGACGCCACAATCTTCAGGAGTTCTTCTTTCCCTTGTAGATGGGAATCCAAAGATATCAGATCCACAACGGCCGGTTTTCCAAGGGTGATAGTGCCCGTCTTGTCAAGGACAACCGTGTTAAGCTTGGTGGAAAGCTCCAGGGCCTCACTGTTTTTAAATAGAAGCCCCTTTTCTGCCCCCCGTCCCGTCCCGGCCATTATGGCGGTGGGAGTGGCCAAGCCCAGCGCGCAGGGACATGCGATAACCAAGACCGCCACCAGGCGTATCATGGCCGGGACAAATTCACCACCGATGGTCCACCAGAGGAGGAAGGTCAGAAGGGCGATCCCCATGACCCCCGGGACAAAGATAGCGGCCACCCGATCCGCTAGTGCCTGGATCGGGGCCTTACTGCCCTGTGCCTCTTGAACTAGCCGGATAATCCGGGCCAGGGCCGTGTCCTTTCCCACCCGGGTTGCCTCTAACTTGAGGCGCCCATGACCATTCAAGGTACCACCGGCAACCTGGGCACCTGCGACCTTGTCCACTGGAATGGGCTCACCCGTGAGCATGGATTCATCCACGCTAGACTCCCCCTCCAGGACAGTACCGTCTACAGGAATGCTCTCACCCGGTCGGACTATGACCACATCCCCCACCTTTACCCGTGAGAGCGGGATATCCCTCTCCTGTCCATCCTCTAGGATTGTAGCAGTTTTGGGCCGCAACCCCATCAGCTTGCGTATGGCACCCCCGGTCCTGGCCTTTGTCCTGGACTCCAGCATCTTACCCAATTTGATGAGTGTGATGATGACCGCGGATGTTTCGAAATATACATGCTGGCCAAGTAATGGATTAAACAGCACAAACAGGGAGTAAAAATAGGCAACGGATGATCCCAATGCCACGAGGACATCCATATTGGCACTGCCATTCTTGATGCTCTTCCAGCCCCCTGTATAGTAGTCCCATCCCGTATAAAACTGAACAGGCGTGGCCAGGGCAAGAAAGAGCCAGTTGACCCATGGGGCGTGGGCCCATGAGCCAAATATTCCGAAGTCCCGTCCCATGCTGAGCAGGAAAAGGGGCACAGTGAAGACCAGGCCTGTAATGAACTTTCGCGTCTGGTTCCGGATCTCCTCCCTTCGGGCCTTTAGCTCCGCATCTTCAGCTTCAAGGGCTTCCTGTGGTGATATGGCACCGTATCCGGCTTTCTCTATGGCGGAGATGATCTCCTCTATGGAGGTTAAGGTGGGGATGTACTCCACATGGGCCCGTTCAGAGCCAAAATTGACGGATGCACGGACCACACCAGGCGCCTTTTTCCTCAAGGCCCTCTCGATGTTCATTGCACAGTTCGCACACGTCATGCCGGTGACAGGGATCTCAGCAGTGGAGAGTGCAACGCCGTAACCGATGCCCCGAATTCTCTCTTCCAGATCCTTCAGATGGACCCGGGCAGGGTCAAACGAGACCTCGGCCTGTTCGGTAGCAAGATTGACATTTACCCGATTAACGCCCTCAAGTTTCTTGAGGTTTCTTTCAATATTGAGGGCACAGTTCGCACATGTCATGCCTTTTATGGGGATCAGGACGCTCTTTTCAGACATAAAATTTCCTTATCACTTTGGAATGGGCCATGTGAGATCACAGGGTATTCGTTTAGGGCGCTGTTCCGCATTTCTTATACAATTTAATCGCCTTTGCTAGGTGCCAATGGGCCTACTTAGTAATTTAATTGTTCGAGCCAGGATGTCAAAGGGCATAGCCGTCTTCACGAGCAGAGAAGAAAAGGGTAGGTGTTTGAGTCAGGCGGGTAGGACCAGCCCCGTTACTCCACTTGTCTCACAAGCCTGAAACCGGTGGTCTGGTACCTGCTCATGGGATGGCCGTAATTTCGATTGGCACTGCGGCAGAGATATCCGTATTTGAACCAGCTTCCCCCCCGGCGGACCTTGGCCGTTCCTGAAGCAGGCCCGCTGGGGTCGACTGCGCCACCCTTGGGGTAAGGGCCATATTGATCTTCACACCATTCCCAGACATTGCCGTGCATCTCATAAAGCCCCCATGCATTGGGAGGGTAGCTCTTGACCGGCGCCGGGCCATCCGGTGCCACCCCTCTTGATTCAATGTAGTCTACACATTTGTCCGACTTCTGGGTGTTGTTACTATACATGGCCTTGGTGCAATCGATCTCATTTCCCCAGCTATAAGGGGTGGTGCTGCCCGCCCTGCAGGCATATTCCCACTGCGACTCTGTTGGTAGACTATAGGTACCTTCCTTGAGGGTATTTAACTTCGCAATGAACTCCATGCAGTCATGCCAGGAGACCTTCACCACCGGTTCGTTATCTGGTCCTTTTTGTTCGCCAAAGAGCTTTGTGCCCATCAGGGACCTCCATTGTTTGAGGGTGACCTCGGTAGTCTGCATATAAAATGGCTTACTGATAGTTACCTTGTGCAAGACCTCGTCTCTATTTCTGTTGGGTTCACTGCTTGGACTACCCATGGTGAAGGTCCCGGCCGGAATCAAGACAAACTCCATCCCCAGAGAATTTGTAAAGGTCCTTTCTAAGGCAAAGGCGGAGATATTAGAAAGGAGGCCTGAAGTCAGGATTAATGAAAGCATGATGAATAAACCAAAGGACCTTCGCGCTATGTCTGCCATTTCGATGCCTCCTTTTTTCGTTCAATGACATTTAATGAAAATGATGGGACCCGGGGAACCTTTCCCTAAGACTGCAATAAAAATATGCATAAATTTACCAGAAAAGGCCCTCGAGAGAAAGAAGAAATTTCTTATAAAGAGTTAAAATCTCCTGAGCAACCATATCAACGAACTGATAAGGCACTGGATCACCCTTGCCCTTACCCCCTCCATGCTCTCGGTCACGACTCGCCTGGTTAGGGGTTCAACAAAGAGGTCCTGATTGATCTCTATCTGCAATGCCACCTTTCCAATCATCTTTCCCTCTCGGCCATAATGCCTTACTATAAACCCGCCAGAATAGGGCTCATTAAAGGCAACTGAAAATCCGGCACCCTGGAAGGCCTGCTTCATTTTGTACATGGCCTCCGCTGGACATGTGGTCTCGCCCAAGGAGGGATCCATATCTCCCTCCAGGTTCCCATTATTGCCCAGGATGATGTCCTTTCTCTTCCTCCCCCTGTCCGGTGCCTCCGGGGGGCCGGTCCCGTTGAGGGAATGGCAGTCCACCAGACCTCTGATGTTGGGCCGGGACAGGGCCTCCTTCAGTCGGTTGTGATAGGGCCAGTAGTATTTCCCTAGCCGCCTCTCTACCTCGGCCTCGCCAGGGGACAACCCTGTCCGGTACACCGGCCGGCCATAATAATCTACCTCGGCAATCACGCCCCTTGGCCCCCGTTGATGGGTACCCCTGTTTAGATCCACCACGATCCTGCTCCAAGGGGCACGCAGGACTTCTTCGGCAGGCAGCAATCCAAAGATCTCCCCTGTCCCTATGTCGGTCGACTCACATATCTCCCCGTCGCTCAGGGAGACATCCGACCTTATTGCACCGGGAACCAGACTCGAACAATGGGGGAGTGATACGATAAATGGGAGTTTCATCTGTCGTAGACCCAATCGATAACACCTAGTGCGTGGGGCGAGACGACCCCCTTCATATCGGCAATAGGGTATGAAAAGAGGATCCGGCATAGCCTGTAAGGGGGATCTGTAGACCCAAAGACCTCTCCTGAGGCTCCATAACCTATGCCTGACCGGGGGGACTCCCTGCCCGTCTCATCTGAGGACTTGCGAAAGGGCAGGGGTCCTGTGGAGCTTAATGGGCCATCTATGACAACAAATTGCGTGTCATTCCTGATATCCTGGTAGTCATAGGCAGGGCTGACAAAAGATATCCTTTTCTCTTTCTCATTATGTTCATATAGCCCTGGCCTCAGGTCTCTCACGGAGGCCCCCTCTATCTCGCCCCGGAGAAACAGCAAGAGGTGACTCCCTCTTATGGGCGTAGAGTAATCCTCATTCAAGGCCTCCACATCTATCTCGTATTTCACATCCAGGAACTCTAAGATGTGGAAGACTTCCAAGGGTATCTTGCCGGCCTTGAGATAAAGGAGAGATAGCATGGGAAATGCGCCCGTAAACCTGGGATTGATTTCAAGCGGATATACCTCTTCATTTCCCTCATCGATGATGAAATCGATTCCCAATATGCCTTTATACCCCCTGTCCCATAGATATCTACCTATTCGTTCAACCTGGTCCCTGGCGGCCCGGACAATGCCTGAGGGCCACCTCCCTTCATCCCACACATGGCCACAAAAGATGCCGTCCTCTGGAAAGGTCCTGCAATAAGATAGGTCAATCAGCTGTCTCTGAAGCCTTGATGTGAGGACCCCGTTTCTTGTCAGGCAGACAGCAACGCTAGCCGGTATCCCTTGAACATACCTGTGGATAGATACAGAGGCAATTTTCACCCCTCGCCAGATCTCCTCTTTCAGTCGTTCCTTTAGTTGCTCATAGCCCTCTGGCGATCTTACAAAAAATGTCCCTCTCCCACCCCCTTGACTTATGTCGGGGAGCTGGACCACAAACTCAGGCCCTAACCTCTTGGCCCAGTGATCATATCCCAGGCCGCGGAACACCTGCAAGGGATAGATAGTCCCTGGTACCTTTGGGAGCCCAAGCTCTGCTACCAACTTCTCGAAAAAGGCCCTTCCCCCTACCTGAATTCGCAGGTCAGCGGGATTTGCCAGCAGCCTCCAGCCCTCCCTTTTCGCCAGGTCCACCAGACCGGGGTAATTCTGATACAGGAGGAGGGACCTTGGCATAGGGAGTTTTCTCAAGAACCGTTGCACTGGTGAATGGCGAAGGAGGAGTTCGGAATTGAGGCCTCTTCCCTGGACAGGTTTTCCTATTTCTTCTTCGAGGCAGAATATCTCCGCCTTGGCCCTCAGCAGGGGGAGATCAAGGGTCTTTCTTAGGCTCACAATGTGGTAAGGGGCTCCCAGGAAGCAGGCGGGTGAGATCCGGGAGTAGGCCGTCATTCCCACCCCTGTCAGTGTTCCGGGTAAAGAGGCAAAAAGTCCTCTTACATCTTCTAAACCGCGTAAAGGCATTCACTAATTCAGACTTCAAACCCCTCTTCGACATAAAAGCAGGCTACGGAATGTAAAGAGGAAAGGTCCTTCAAATGAGGTCTTTCTTTGCCACATCTTGTGTCGCAGGCAACCCTGCATCGCGGGAAAAATGGGCAGCATCGACCATTCGCGTCTCCACGCTCGGCCTTTAGAAGGGTCCTGTAGTGCTTGACGTCTCCCCCCTGCCCGAACTTGGGGATGGCGTCAATGAGTGCCTGGGTGTATGGATGTCTGGGGTTCGTGATGATTTCCTCTCCAGGTCCAATCTCCACCAGGTTTCCCTTGTATATTACTGCAATCCGGTCACAGAGATACCTGGCCGCCGCGAGACTGTGGGTGATGAATAGGAGGGTCGCATCCATCTTTTCTCTCATCTCTAGCAGGATGTTGAAGATCTGTGCAGAAATGGACGCATCAAGCATGGATGTGGGCTCGTCAGCGATGACGAACTGTGGTTTTGTGACCATAGCCCTGGCGATGGCAACCCTCTGCCTCTGTCCCCCACTCAGCCGGTGAGGATATCGATGCAAGAAGTGGCTTGGCGGTGAAAGCCCGACCGATTTCATGGCCTCCTTCACCATCTGCAGCCTGGTCTCTGCATTCCCGATCTTGTGAATCACCAATGGCTCTGAAATCGTATCATAGACCGCGCGCTGGGGATTAAGAGACTGATAGGGGTCCTGGAAGATCATCTGTACCCTTCGGCGAAAGTCTTTTAGGGCTCGACCCTTGAGTCCTGTGATTTCAACACCGTCCAAGAATATTTTTCCCTGATCTGTCGCCTCGAGACTCACAATCAGCCGGCCTACGGTGGTCTTGCCACTTCCGCTTTCTCCTACCAGACCAAAGATCTCCCCCTTATATATCCTGAGAGATATCCGGTTGAGCGCAACGACCTTCTTCCCCTGGCCTTTAAAAAGTGATTCCCTGGTCTTGTAGACCATACTCAGGTCTTCAATCTGAAGGATCGGGTTTTCTCTATTATCCATTATTTCCTCAGGCCAACTTGGGTGGAAGACTAATCACATTATGCATCTCGTTTGCTAACAATGGTAGCAAAGGCTCTTGTGCGTAGGGCTTACATCCAGCCACGCCGGGGTCTTCTTTTTACAACCAGGGCCGGACCCTGGACAGCGATCACAGAATCGGCACCCATCCGGGGGATAGATCAGGTTCGGTGTTTCACCAGGGATTGGTCGCAGCTCGCCCTTTTCCCCTGCAAGCGTAGGATAGGATGAAAGAAGGGCCTTTGTATAGGGATGGACAGGCGTGTCAAAGACCTCTTCTCTTGGCCCGTATTCCACCAGCTGCCCTGCATACATGATCCCGATACAATGGCACACATCCGCCACAATAGAAATATCGTGGGAGATGAAGATGATGCTTATATTAAACTTTTTCTGTAGGTTCTTGGTCTCTTCCAGGATCTGGTCCTGTACAATCACATCAAGGGCCGTAGTAGGCTCATCGGCAACGATCAGCTTAGGTCTGCAGGCCAAGGCCATTGCGATAATTGCCCTCTGTTTCATCCCACCGCTATATTGGTGCGGATAATCCCTCATACGTTCTTTAGGTATCCCTACCATCTGAAATAGGCCTTCGATCTGTTTGATCGCCTCCCATTTTTCAAGCCCAGGGTTATGAGTCAAGATGGCCTCAGCTATCTGATCTACCACCCGCTGTACCGGATTCAAGGCGTTCATGGCCGCCTGAAAGATCATGGCGATCTCACCCCACCTGATCTGCCTCATTTCTTCTTCAGAGACCTGGAGCAGGTCTTTACCATCAAAGAGGATCCTACCATTGGTGACCAATCCGTTGGGAGGGAGGAGCCCCAGCAGTGCCATGCCTATTGTGGTCTTGCCGCAGCCAGATTCTCCCACAAAACCCAGGGATTGACCCGCCTCCAGTGTAAAGGATACACCTTCCACCGCCCTCAGGTGGCCGTCCTTGGTGTTATAGCCGATGCACAGATTTTCCACTTCCAAGAGAGCCATCCTATGCCCCCCGGTCCTCCCTTCTCAGCCTTGGGTCAAGCACCTCATCCATGGCCCTTCCCAGCATATAAAACGAGAGCGTGATGAGAGATATGCATATGCCAGGGGGAAGAAGCCAATAGGGTGCCCTAAACATATGTCCCGTCTTCCAGACCCACTGTAGCATCATCCCCCAGCTCACTGTTCCCGGGTCTCCGAACCCCAAAAAGGCCAGGGCAGCCTCAATGATAATCGCAGATGTGACTCGGAAGGTCATGAACAGGAATGCAAGGGGCAACACATTGGGCATGATGTGCCTTCCTATGATCCTCAAATGCGAGGCCCCGGCCACCTTGGCTGCTTCAATAAAGGACCTCTGCTTCAGGGACAATGTCTGGCCCCTGATCACCCGAGATACCCCTGGCCAGCGGAACAGGGCAATAATCACAACGATGGTCCAGATGTTGAGTTGCCCAAAGACCGAGGCCAAGATCAGCACCACAAGTAATGTGGGCATGACCATAATCATGTCCGCGAGGCGCATCAGCAGCGTATCCATGAATCTGCCCATGTATCCGGCGATCATTCCTATGGTGGTCCCCATAAAAATGCTCATAACCGCCGCTGAAACGCCCACCATAAAGGCGACCCTGGCCCCTGCCAGGAGCTGGCTCAGTATATCTCGGCCCATGAAGTCCGTCCCCAGCCAGTGTCTCCAGGAAGGGCCTACAGAATAATGGATGTCCGGATCTACACCCGTCATGGGATTGTACATGGGGTTGATCAGGGGAGGTATAAAGCTGCAGATGGCCATAGCCGCGAATAGAATCAGGAGGGTGAGGCCTATCTTACCCAAGAGGCTCTGCTTGAAGATAGACCACCCTTCCAAGAGGGGGCCTAACCAGCGAAGGCTTCGCGAGATATCTGAATCTGAATCCGATTTGTTGGCCTTCATCAGGTGCTACCCTTCAGTATCTGATCCTTGGGTCCAGATAGGCATAAAGGACATCCACAACCAGATTGGAGATAAGGACCACAATGGCGATCAGCAAGAATGAGGCCTGGGCCAACGGGTAGTCGTTTTGGCTGACTGAAAAGACCAACTCCCTCCCGATACCGGGCCAGCTAAAGACCGTTTCAGTCAGGGCCCCTCCATTGATAGAGAATGCCAGGCTGAGGCCTACACTGGTAACCACGGGGAGGGCGGCATTGGGTGCGGCATGACGATCACGGATCACCTTTTCTTCCAGGCCCTTGGCCCTCGCGGTAAGGATATAGTCCTCCTTAAGGGTCTCCAGCATGCTGCTCCGCATTATGAGGAGATAGGCACCAAAATGTATCAGGAACAGGGTGGCCAGGGGCAAGACCATATGGTAAATGACGTCAAGGGCCTTGGCCAGGAAACCCGAGTCCGGATCAAGCCACACATCCTCCGAAATCATGCCATTTATGGGAAACCAACCCAGCTTGTAGGCAAATACCCAGATCATTATCAGGGCCAGCCATGGCAGGAAGAGGGTATGTGTGACCAAGGCCCCGATAGTCATTCCGGCGTCGGTCTTGTCTCCCTTGTGCCAGGATGCTATCTTTCCCAGGAATACCCCTACCAGGGCCGATATTATGATGGAGGTAGTGAAGAGGATAATGGTATTAGGGAGGCGATTCCATATGATCTTGACCACCGGCTCTCCGTAATGGAAGGAATATCCGAAATGGCCTTCAAAAAAATTCTTGATATATATGACGTACTGGATCCAAAGCGGCTTATCGAGACCCAGTTGGGCGATAAGGCGCTCCGCATCCTCTGGTGTCATTTCCGGATCGACCATCCTGGATACTGGATCCCCAGGGGCCAGACGGAAAAGCAGGAAGAGGACCGTGAGGATCACAAAGAAGATGATTATGATCTGGATCAGCCTACGGGCTATAAACTTCCTCAGTTCCACAGATTTGATTCCTGGTAATGTCCTGGAATAGGGCCGAATCCCCAGTGTAGAGACGGTCGCCTATTTCGGCCTCAACTGACAGAAAGACCAGATATTCCCGATCCCTCCAAGCATCTCCACCCATCCGCTGAATTCCCCCTTGCGTACTGCTTCAATTAGTTTCGGATTGTAAAGGGGGAAATAGGGGACGTCCCGCATGAGGATCTTTTGCATCTCCCATATCAATTTCTTTCGTTTCTCCACATCCATTTCGCTGGCCGATTCATTGGCAATGCGGTCATAATCCGGATTGCTATATCCGCTCATGTTCCAGCCGCGTGCCCTGTCATTCTTGGTTATAAAGAAGTTCCTCAGATAATCAGGGTCAAGGGATAGCCTCCCATACCCCAGCACAAAGGCATCAAAGTCGTGTTTCATCTTCACCTGATCAATCAGGGCGCTGAAGGCCATCGGCCTTGCATAGGCTGGAATTCCTAACTCTCTAAGCCATTCCTGCATCATCATACCGGCCATGGCACGGTGCGGGTCATAGTCTGCAGGGGGTGTCAGTATCGTGAATTTCTCCATGGGCTTTCCGTCGGGCATTCGGATACCTACACCTTGCACTATATGTCCGCCCTTGTCCACCGGTGGCACCTCCCATCTGTAGCCCGCCTTTTCAAGGATCTCATAGGCCTTCTTTATGCGTTGTTCCCTGCTGCACACATTACAGTAGCGGGGTACATCGGGGCAATACCAAAACTTGTTGCCCGGAGGTACAATAGAATACATACGGATCCCGTATCCCTGAAGGATGCGAGAGATGATGAAGTCCTCGTCGATTATGGTGACCGCGGCTCGCCTCAAGTTGGCGTCATTGAATGGCGGCTTCCTCAGATTGAAGCCGACGAAATAGAGGGCGCTTCGCTCATTGGAAAACAATTCTATATCTGGGCTTGCCTTGAGATCGTCAATATAGCCTGGCTGAATGCCCCACCAAAACATGTCTATGCTCCCCTTCTTCATGGCGAGGATTGCGGCATCTGAGGTGCCGAAGATCTTGAAAATAACCCCGTCTATGTAAGGACCGAGCAACCTGTCACATATCTTCTGCCCCTTACCAAAGAAGATATTGTTCCTTTCGAGGAACAGGTAGGCCCCCTGCCTCCATTCCTTCAGGACAAAAGGACCACAGCCAACTGGATTTGTTATCTTCTCGTTGAGTAGCCGTTTGAGTGGTTTCTCAGTCTTTCTCGCCTCTTCAACTATCTTGGCCCACTCCTTTTTTTGAACGATGGATGTTGCAAGTGTCCTGGATGTGAAAATGGCCATTGGTTCTTGGAGATAGAATCTCACGGTGTGTTTGTCCGGCGTCTCGATCTTCTTAACAAACTTCCATCTGGAGAGGTCCTTGGGGACCTTAAACTCCTTTATGACACTCCCGGTAAAGGCCACATCATCCGATGTAAATTCCGTTCCGTCGGACCACTTGGCAGGCCTCAACTTCACCGTGTAAGAAAGGGTTTGAGGGTCAAATACCGGCGCCTCTGCCGCCAGCCAGGGGATAAGCTCTAAGGTATCCGGGTTTCTCAGGTAGAGAGGCTGATATATAAGCCCAAGGACCTTGTTTGACCATCTATCGGTTGCACGCCATACGTTGAGGGTCTTGGGCTCTTCCAGTAGCCCGATCTTGAGAATCTGGGCTGCCAATGCGGGGGTGCACCACACATCAATGGTAAAGAGCATTACTATCGCGGTGACGAGCGAGAACGCCTTGCACCACGAAGCCGTCTTCTTAATAGGATTCCTGCCGCTCATAGCCAATTCCTTTCTCTTGTCTGATTGTTTTAGAAGAAAGTCACGAAGACTTCATCTCCCTCACCTTTTGTTCAATGAAGTCTATGACTTTGACCTCCAGTTTTACGTTGTCAAGCCTATTAATACGAGGAATGCCGCCCGGGCTTAGACAGTTTATTTCTACCATCTTGTCTCCAATAACGTCAATACCCACAAAATACAGGCCATCCCGTACTAAACGGTCTTTGAGTATTGTACAGATCTCCCTTTCCGTAGGCGTCACTTCATGCCCGTAGGCCCGGGCCCCTGCATGGATATTGGTCCTAAACTCACCCTTGCACGGTTTCCTTCTCATTGCCCCTAGGATTTCCCCATTTAGCAAGAGAATCCTCACATCACCCCCTCTTTGCACGAGATCCAGATACTCCTGCACCATGATCGGTTCCCTTTCGGGGTAGGATCGATAGGCCCTCACATAGTAATTGATCAGGGAATTTAGGTTCTCACGATCCAGCACGCTCACCTTGATCACACCCTCGCCCCCGTATCTCTGCAGGGGCTTTACCACCATGGCGCCTCCAAAATCGTCAATTATCTTCTTTAATCGGGCCGGATCTCTTGAGACATGGGTCTCTGGAATTATGCTGGGAAAATTGAGGATGTAGAGTTTGCTGTTTGCCAGAATCTGACCGCTTGTGCTGTTAATCATGAAGACCCGGTCATTTACCGATGAAAGGAATTCCATGGTCTGATAAACCAAAGGGGGGTTCTTTCGCAGAAAAAGGGCATCCAGGTCCGTGATGGTTTCGAATATAAGTTCGTCCTTCTTGAGGCAATTGATCAGGCTCCGCCAATATTTTTTCATGGTAAGATCCGGAGGCACGGTGATATTTCTCATCCTGGCCACCACTTCATTGGTTCGGATGTACACGTCGTGGGGTTCCAGAAAATAGACCGAATGCCCCCTCTGGTTGCATTCATACATCAGATGGCTGGTGGTCTCATTTTCCGGATTGATCGATTCCAGCCGGTCCATCAAGAAAGCTATGTTCATCGGGCCCCCCCATAATTCTTGATCACATACTGAATGATCTGAGATGCAATGTCCAGCCCCGTTGAGGCCTCAAGTCCCCTGAAGCCGGGAGAGTAATTCACTTCTACTACCTTTGTGGTGCCATCACCACCAACAACGATGTCTGTCCCAGAGATCTCAAGGCCCAAGGCCCTGGTTGAACTTATGGCGATTTCTTCCAGCCCTTTCCCCAATGCCACGGGCCTGCCGTGACCTGTCAGGTGGATGTTGGATCGAAAATCCATAGGTTTGGGCCTGAGTTCCATGGCCCCTACGACCCTATTGCCCAAGACAAAGGCCCTGATATCCTTTCGGCCATGGGATGGTATATATTCTTGAATCAAGAGGCCTCGGCTCTTGTCAAGGAGGTTGTTTGCGATAAACTCGGCCGTGGCGGGAGAGTCCACCAAGACAACCCCGGCCCCTTGCCTGCTTGTGAGTGTCTTTGCAACCACAGGGTAGCCACCAAGCTTCCTCACGGCCTCTTTGAAGAGCTCTAAATTACCGATCAGGTGCGAATCAGGTACCGGGACATCCTTACTGGCCAGGGTCTGAAGGCCCAGAAACTTGTTTCTGGCGAGGAGCACAGAGTGAAAGCCATTTACCACAGGGATGCCCGAGAGCTCAAAATGCCGCACAAGGGAGAGGGCATAGTCGTTAATTGTTGCCCCTATCCTAGGCAAGATGGCATCCGGTCTGGCATCAATTCCCCTTATCTTAAGCTCCAGCCTGTCTGCAATAACATCAAAAAAGCAATCCCTGGGATGAATGAGCAAGACCTTATGCCCTTGCTCACTCGCAGCCTCGATCAATCTCCGATTGGGGTGGTATCTGTGGTTTCTTACACTCAGTATCCCGATAAGCATTACCTGACCAAGGATTCCACTTTGGCAAGGAGTTCTTCGACTTTGGGCGAAAAGGGTTCCCTTGAGCAGAACTCCTTTATAGCCAACTGCAGTTCCCTCTTCAACCTAAAAAGCTCCAGTATCTCATGGGGACGATAACCCTCTCCCCGGAGGAGTTTGTATATCTCCTCCACGTAGGTCTGGCCGTCGGTAAAACTACTATCAATCGATAGAACCATCTGGGAGATCAGATCTGAGGCCTCTGCGGCATCCATAGTATTATGGCGCCATGCCAGGCCTAGGCCCCGTATCCCGAACTCGTCTCTCATTTGGTGAACGAGTGTATTCGCGGTATAGTAAAAGAGGTAAGGGTGATAATACGGCAATCCGCTCTGCTTGATAAATTCCACAGTCTCGGAAAATGTTTCTTGGGTTTCCCCTGGGTAACCTATGATAAAACTCCCTCTGCCATAGATGCCATGATCATTGAGCATTTCGATCGCACTCAAGGATTGTTCGCGGCGGAGCCGCTTATCCATATTGTCCAGTATGGTCTGGCTTCCCGACTCAAGCCCAAGATCCACAAACTCACACCCGGACTGCTTCATCAGTCTTACCAGCTCGGGGGTCAACGAACTGGCGCGTGCAAAAGACGACCACGTAAAGCCCCACTTCTCTTCGAGCATCATTTTAAGGACCGCCTTCAGCCTTTCCCTGTTGGCGGTGAAATTGTCGTCTGTAAAGCGTATGTGCTCTACAAACCC
The DNA here is from genome assembly GCA_964452575.1 of uncultured Desulfobacteraceae bacterium. Classification (GTDB taxonomy): domain Bacteria; phylum Desulfobacterota; class DSM-4660; order Desulfatiglandales; family Desulfatiglandaceae; genus CAYVMN01. The sequence continues at coordinate 22,073 of CAYVMN010000012.1, forward strand.
GAGGTCATCTATCAACTTCAGTTCCTGCCTGAGCACGTCCATAGATTTGAAAAGGACATCCGGAAACAACCAGTGATAGGTACAAAAGCGGCACCTGTAAAAACATCCCCGGCTGCTGTTTACGGGGAGAATCCTCCTCAGATAGCCCCTGGGGATCAGGTCCCACGAAATTGTCGCGCCATCCATGTTTGCACCTTCTTTTTCCCGGGGGGTAAATACCAGCCTTCCTTTCTCATCAAAAAGGCCCAGATTGGGCACACTGCCCAGATCTTCCCCCTTGCTCACTGCCTGGAGGAGCCTTACCAGGGTCTTCTCACCCTGTGCCTCGATGACAAAGGCATCAATCTTCCCGGAAAAGGTGGAAAAAAATCGCAGCGAATTGGCTGATAGGTTCTCACCGGCATTCAAGGCCTTCTTGACCAGCATGCCTCCAGCAATTACGGCCACATCAGGTGCAGACTGTTTGATCTGGAAGGCAATATCCTTTATATCTTTCATGTACATGAAATTGGATGAGATGCAGACCGCCAAAGGGCCTTCTCTAAGAAGATCCGGTAGATCGGCCGTAGAGTAATTCTGGACTATGATGGGACAAAATCCGTGCTCAGCAAGGTATTGAAAAAGGTAGATACCGTTTAAGGTAACGCTATTGGCAAGCGAATAATATTGCTTCACATTGGCAGGTGTCAGTTCTGGAACCCGGCGCCCATTCTTGATATAATTCATGAGGTCAAGGAGGTCCATATATCGGCCATCAAAGACCAGCGCGGACTTTAAGATGTTCCGGTTCACTTCCCTCTGGATGGCATAGAGGTCCAGGCCTGGGAATCGTGAGGATTGTCTCTGGGCCCTGCTTTCGGCGCTTGCCATCTTTCGCCTCAAATGGGCATCATTGTCCAGTGGCTGGTTTTGTGCGATGATTATGACCTTTGACCTGCCCGTAATGCCTTTGGACTGTCCTGGGTGGTGCCCGGGGGTATGTCCCTTCAGCGATCTTATTGTTGAGCACTTATTTTTCATGGCAGGCCGGTATTGGAATTTGTTCGGGATTTCGATCTTCGGATTTGGCCTGAACAAGACTTCTCGTTCAGGCCAAACTATTCACTTGGAATAGGAGACTGCACAAAAAAGCCCATCATGGATCAGCGCATGGTTTCCTTAAACGTAGCCTCCCAATCCCCGATGGCCTTACTCCGTATGGATTGCCATCGCATGGTAGGCGATGAAATAAGAGTTGTCAATCCACAAGTAATTCAGCATCCGGATAGACAAGGACCATGACCAGACCCCTAATCAAGTACTTCTTCAAGAGACCCCATGAGATCCCTTCAGCCATTCTGGATCAAATCCAAGACCTGATAAAGAAAGCTGGGGGTGTAGGAACATCTTATATGAGAGAAAATCTCCAAAACGCATTTCTTATTGGCTATGCCTTGCATGAGAATCGAGTCGTAGGAACTTCAACCCATAAATACCCCAAAAGAGGGTATAGGAATAAGATAGAGGCTATCACAGGACTGGACCTATCGGGGTATCTTGAGAGGGGCTATACAGCAGTAGATCCCGAGTATAGAGGTGAGAGAATCGGGGGCAGACTCATCAGGGGCCTGATTGAGAGATCCAGGGGGAAGAAGATCTACGTGACTATCAGGATGGATAACATCCCTCCCCTAAGAATGACCTATAAGGAAGGGATGGTTCTGGCGGCGAGATTTATCAACAATAGAACAGGCCATGAGATCGGGGTCTTTACCAATCAAGGGCCCAGACCCTTGGTCTAGGACTTCCTCTTCAATTCATGTCCATCAATGATCTCTGCCAGGGTGACGAAGAGGGGGTCCTTCTCCTTTCCATTTTTTTTGGCGGCATCAAGTACCTCGTGGAGGAACATCAACCTGGACCAGTCAAAGGGCTTGTCCCTCAGACTTCTCACCTTATCGGTTGTCAGCTTGCCAGGGAAACTTGAAGGTATCTCTTCTCCCAATGCCCTGAATGCCAGCATGGTCCTTACGCATTTATCGCAGACACAGCAGTTTATATCAGGGGGGGTCTCGAACTTGTATTGTCCTTCCCAGCATACCTTCAGGTTTTCAAGGGCCTCGGGCCAGGCCAAGAGGGCCTTTAGTTTCTCCACCCTGGTAAAGACCATATCGTGATGGACCTCGAAGCCCTTGCTGGAGAGCAGCCGGTCTGTCAGTGGGTGACTGCCCCAGGGCAGAAGGTGGATATAAGAATGGCTACTTCCAACCAGGACGCCCCCGCATATCTTCCGAAAGAGCGAGGCCACGGAAACCAGTACGCAGGCGTGGGATGTCCAGAACCTCTTCGTGGAAAGCAGGTACTTGAGGTTGGTCCTTACATTAAGGAATTTCAGGTCATTGTTTCCCTCAAACAGCCTCTTGTTCCTTTTGACCACATTCTTACACTCCCTGTCATAGTCTATATTGACATCAAAGCCTTCCACATACAGGATCGCATCCACATCAAACAACTTCCTCTTTATGGGCCCCCGCCTCATTACATGGTTCAATGCGCAGAATGCCCCGTCTATGCCGCCGGAAAAACTGAGTATGACCAGATCGTTGACCTTCTCTTCTTCTGACTCACTTTGGGCCCTAATATCGATCCTACTATACTTGTCTGGGAACCAGAGACTGAAGATGACCTGAAACTCCTCCAGGTTGTCAAGGAGAGAAGAGGAGACCGGACCGTGGATCTTTAAGGTAGCTCCATCCTCCATTGCCTTGAGCAAGGCCGCGATCAGGAATGAATCCATGAGTTCAAAGGAACAATATTCCCACTGCTCAAACGGGATGGAGTACCACAGCCTGAGATCTTCGTCATATGACCTGGATAGCCGCACATGAATAATATATCTGCCGCTATCATGTCTGGGCTCAACACCCTCTAAGTACACATCGAGGGAGCGCATCAATATCTCCAAATCGTGTTTTGTTGCCCGGAACCCTGAGGCAGGTTGAGCCCGAGAAATGGCCCGTTAGAGGGACCTGCAGTGCCCACAAAGGGAAAGGGGATTGAGACCTTGATCCCTGGAGGGAGAACTACTTTTCGTAACTCTTTACCTTATCATGTAAGTGACGTATCCGGCCGCTCAATTCCTTGCAGATGTGGAGTGCTATCTGGGGATATTCCCTCACGATTTCCGTGAATTCCCGTTTGTGCAGGACCAAGAGGTGGGATTCTTCAGAGGTCCTAATGGTGGCTGAGCGCACAACATCCTCAAATAGCGCCATCTCTCCGAAGTACCCTCCGGCGCGAATACGGTCCAGTTCGATCTCACGAGCTCCTTCTTCCCCTTCCTGGCCCTTCAGGACGGATACCTCCCCCTTGACCACCAGGTACATGGTATCTCCAGCCTCACCCTCCTTGATAACGGTCTCATCCGGTGGATAAAAGGCCTCTTCCGTCACCGATGCCACGGCAGCCAGCTCGCTTACCGAAAGGCCTTCAAATATCTCGATTCCTCTTAGGCGTAAGATCTTGTCAGGGATACTGATCTCTTTTTCCATCTCTTCCTCCATCACTGCAGAATCGGTACGCTGAGCAACAAGGACGCGTCTGGCCATATGACGAATGTACGGATTTTCCGACTCTCCTTGCCTTTGTACAATTCCTATGTCAAGCCCGTCGAGACCGTGGTTGGCCAGCAGATACAGGGTCAGGACAACGGTCACCCAATCATCTTTGGCCAGGAAGTGGGAGTAAATAGCCGGCCTATTGGAATCAAATTTGGGCAACTGGAAGCTCTTTCTGCCCACCTTTAGTGTGTCTAAGGGTGTGGAGCCTTCAAGCAAGGGCACCATGATTCTTGACAGGGATGAATCAATCAGATCGTCCATGGCCTCAAGGCTATTTGCCCGCTGGCGGGCGTTGGTTGAAAAGATGCCCCTCCAGATGAGCCTCATCTGTCCAGAGCGATCCTCTGTGGCCAAGACCCTAATGACGTTCTCGAGCTCAATAAACCTCTTGTTTTCCAGATGAGCAGTAAGGAGATCCCTCTCTTGGCTCTCAGGCAATGCCTTTAGGCCTTCTGATTCGGCCAAATAATTATAACACCTCTCCACCTGGTTTCGGGCAAATCGAAAGACGTCTATGTCCTTGATATCCAAGGATTCCAGAAGATCGAATATCCCCTCTCGCACCTTGCGCCGGGGAATATTGAGGGACTCGATAAGCAACTGGGCATTGTGGTAGGAGGCTCCCTGGAGTTTGTCTTTTGCACGTTCGTGGACCTCTTCCGAGGGGTCATCCATCATGGAGATCACGGTCCTTATGGCGTCATCCCCGTCGATTTCAAAGGCCTCCAGGCCGGCCAGGCGCACAGGCTCCGAGGAGTGAGAGAGGTAGGGGAGGGCAACGGCATTAATATCCTCGGCCCCCAGGCGTTTGAGCGCCGCCAAGACATGGGAGATGACCGAACCGTCCTCTTCCTTATCCAGCAATTCCTTGAGCCTGGAGACATAGGATATCTCGCCGGTTTCCCCTGCGGCAATAACGCCTGCCCTTCTTTCAGCGCCATCCCCTGAGTCCAGCCAGGAATCAATTATCCCCTTGTATTGCTGGGGAGACTCCTTGAATAGCCCGATTAGTGCATAGGCCTTTACTTCGGGGTCCTGGCCGCTCTCAAAAATCTCCTTGTTTAAGGATGAGAAAATCCCTGAGGGAACTCGATTGGCGGCCCGAAGAACGGCAATGGCCAGGTCCGGCCTGCGAGGATCAGCCAGTTCCTTGAATATCCCGGCGGCCTCCTGCCCTATGTTAGAAGAAAGCCTGGAGAGCAAAGCTATTTTTGTCTTTTCATCGTTTTGCCTGAGGGCCTTCAGGATGTGGGAATCAAGGGTCTCTATCTCCTGCGACTTGAGTAGGTCGGCATACCACAGGCTCTCACTGCCCCGTGCCGCCAGGAACGATTCAACCAATTGGGCCTGAATCTTCTTGTCCCTGAAGACATGGCTTATATCTTTTTCTTCAAGGGACTTTAGGTCGAGCAAATTCCTGGATATCAGATCCAGAAGAATCCTTGCGTAGGCCTTCTTCAGGAAGAGATCTGTGAGAATCCACCCCCCCACAAAGACCATCGCCACAATTGAGAGATATCTGGGATGGAACCATCCCTCAGAGGCCATGATAACCCCTGACCCGACAAGGGTGCCCACCCGCACGACAGTTCCCCTCAAAAAGGGTCTGACCACTGCACGATATGACTCGGGAAAGAGTCCCATTAAGACAGCACGTGCAGGGTTGTTCATGGTAGTCCTCAATACATTGGTCGATATCCTTGCATACATGGCTGAAACGATGTCAAACCGAAGCAAGAAGGCCAGGAAGGCCAGCAGGTAGTTAACAGGGTGAAACATGAGGACAACGGGCAACCCCCAGCGGCCATATACCCTTCCGATAAAGAGGAGGATTACCAGGCTGATGATATTCATAAAGCCACGGAAGTAGCCAAAGAATGCGAGCATTCCGCTCTGGGTGGCATAGGTTTGATTGACCGCATAATTGAACTGATAGTTTATTATTGGTATCACTAGATTAGGGAGAAGGGTTAATAGGAGAAGGATCTTTACAAGCGTGGACTCCTTTAGAAGCGGTACTATCTTCTTGAACTCATTTATGATATTAGAGCGCTCCTTGGCCTTTTTTTTCTTCTTGTCAGAAAGTAGGAGGTCAGGGAATTTGACCCCCATTCTCTTAACGGTTATGGCCCCCAAGACCGTGGTCACCAGGTAGGCAAGCATCAGGTTATCCATGGTTATGGCCTTGGCCAGAGACGGGGTCGCGAAACTACCGATGATTCCTCCAACGACCCCTCCGGCAGTGACGAGAGGAAACAGGCGCTTCGACTGCCTGGTATTGAAGAGGTCATTTGCCAGATTCCAAAAGACGAGTGTAAGTATGGCCTCATATTGGGCCTTCAAGACAAACAGGACCGGATAGATAAGGGGAAAACCGAGCGGCACAACAAACCTGAGGGCTGCGACAGAAACCCCGCAGAACACCAACAAATATTCCATCATACGGCTCCCAGGCAGCCTGGCCATGATCCCGGTCAGGAAGGCCATGATGACAAATGTGGAGATAGAGTTTGCCACATATACAATCGGCAGGTACTCCACCCCGAACCTCTTCAAAAAGGCGGTCTCCGCGAAGTTGTTGAAAAGGATGCTGGAGGTGCGGATGAGGAATAGGAGGAGTGCGGTCCAGAAAAAGAGTGTGATTTCTTCCTCATAGATGTTGAGCCATTTGCCCACATTCTTGAGCATGTGCTTCCCCCTCTGGCTGGTATGAAGGGATTAACCGGACATCTTTCGAGGCTAAATTAGCTGTTAGCTCGCAGGGTGTCAATATTTTTTAGCCTCTCTTTCCATCTCTTATTTTCCACCCGGAAATAATATCATCCAAAGTCCCAGCAGGATGAACATCGCCCCTGCCCCTGCCTTGATATAGGTCGTTGGGACTACCTTACTTACCAAAGAGCCAAAGAGCACTGCCAGGAGGGAGGTCAAGACAAGGGCCCCGGCAGATCCAAGGAACACGGCAAGCCGTGATTTATTGTCCGCAGCAAAGCAAAAGGTCGCCAGTTGCGTCTTATCTCCCAGTTCGGCAAGGAATATCATGGCAAAGGTCGAAAGTAGAACCTTGAGGTCCATGGCCTATCCCCCTTTGTACGGCTCCAGGCGCCTCGGCACAATCACGACATTACCCCGTATTTCTTGAGTCTCTTATGAAGGGTCCTACGGGTGATTCCTAGGCGCCTCGCGGCCTCACTCTTGTTGCCCCCTGAGGCCTCCAGGGTCTTCAATATGGTAGCCTTTTCCACTTCATCCAGGGGCAAATCCCCAGGCATGTCCTTTTCCGCGGCAGGCCATTTTCCTTGAAGATCTTTCTCCTTTAGTACCATCGGCAGGTCTTCTTCATCCAGGTATTCGCCCTTGGACAGGACAACCGCCCTCTCAATGGCATTCATCAGCTCACGGACATTGCCCGGCCACTCATATCTGAGGAGGCGATCCATGGCATGGGGAGTGAGCCCCTTTATGTGCTTGTGGTTTTTCTCGGCAAAGATATCCAGGAAGTGCTGGGCCAGTAAAGGAATATCTTCCTTCCTCTCCCTCAAAGGGGGCACATCCAGGGTCACCACATTAAGGCGATAGTAGAGGTCTTCTCGAAATCGCCCGTTCTCGATCTCCTTAATCAGGGCCTTGTTGGTAGCGGTTATTACCCTTACGTCTACGGAAATGACATCCTCGCCTCCTACGCGGGTAATCTCCCTCTCCTGAAGAACACGCAGTAACTTGACCTGCATGGCCAACGACATCTCACTCACCTCATCCAGGAAGAGGGTCCCGCCGTCGGCCAAAAGAAATCGACCTTCCTTTCTACGATAGGCCCCTGTGAAGGCCCCCTTCTCATGACCGAAGAGTTCAGACTCAAGGAGGGTTTCGGTCAAGGCCGCACAGTTAATTTTTATGAACGGACCTGTCTTTCTGGGGCTGTTGAAATGGATGGCGCCTGCAATCAGTTCCTTTCCTGAGCCCGACTCCCCGGTGATCAGGACTGTCGCCTCGGTGGGGGCCACTTGTGCCACGGTGTCTAGGAGTTTCACCATGGCTGGACTACGCCCGATAATATTCCTTTGGTCGAAATGGGAGCCCAGGGTCTCTCGCAATATGCGATTTTCCTCCTTCAAGTGGCTATGGTCCATGGCCCGTTCCATTGCAAGGCGCAGTTCGTCAAAATCAAGGGGTTTTGTGAGGTAGTCATAGGCTCCCTTCTTGAGGGCCTTTACAGCGGTGTCCACCGAGGAGTAGGCTGTCATGATAATGACCGGTATGGCCGGGTTATAGGCCTTGATCTTTGCGAGGGCTTCAAGCCCTGAGACCTTTATCATACGCATGTCCATAAGGATAAGGTCATAGGGCCCCCCGTGAACCATCTGGATGGCGGTATCGCCATCATCGGCCTCGCTGATCTCATATCCCCAACCTGAGACAAGCTTCCGCAGCATGGTACGATGGGCCTGGTCGTCATCCACTACTAAGACTGTACCTATGGGTTTCATGGCACTCAAACCTCTCAAGAAGACGGTAGGGTAATGGTAACAGTGGTTCCCTCTCCAGGACTGCTCTTTACAGCCACTTTGCCCCCATGAGATTCAACGATCTTGAGGACTATGGCAAGCCCTAAACCGGTCCCAGATGATTTTGAGGTGAAATAGGGATCAAATATGTTCGGCAGGTCTTCCTCTCTGATCCCCATGCCTGTGTCGGAGACGGTGATCAGGATATCCCTTTCCCCTGCTTCCCTTTGCACCCTCACGGAAAGGGTTCCACCCCTTCCCATGGCCTCTATGGAGTTCAAGTATAAATTAAGTAATACTTGTTTGAATCTATCTGGATCGATCATAACTTCGTTTATTTCAGGGGAGATATCAGTATGGATCCCTATGCCTTTCTTATGGGCGTCTCCTTCAATCAGCCTGATCGAATGTTGGATCAGGCTGGGGAGGGACGTGGGTCTTTCTTGAATACTCATCGGGCTGGCGAAGTCTAGAAGTTGACTTATGACCCTGTTGAGTCTTTCCACCTCCTGTATCATTACCTCGGCCGTCTTTTGGTCCTCGGGGACCTGCCGATATCTTTCTTTGAAATAGGTGGCAAAACCCTTTATAGAACTTAAGGGATTACGAATCTCATGGGCAACCCCGGCGGCAAGCCTGCCTATGGATGCCAGACGCTGACTCCTTAGAACCTCTGTCTTGAGCTGCCTGATCTGGGTCAGATCCCTAAAAAGTACCACGTACCCCAGAAATCCCCCATATTCCTCTTCGAGCAAGGTGGCAATCACTTCCAGGGGGATGGTTTCCCCCCCTTTAACAGGACAATCCATTTCCCTTTCAACGACTCCCTTGGTCGTCTTCGCTCGGTCTGTGAGTTCCCGGAGGGGTTTTGGTAGGACCTGATCGTACATCTTCCAGAGGACCTCAGCGGATGGGAGTTTCAGTATCGACTCTGCGGTCTGATTAAAGGAGGCGATCTTCCCATCTATATCAATTGCCACAAGACCCATTGGCATATTCTCCACCAGGTTGTCGGAAAAGGCCTTGAGTCTGTAAAGGGAGGTCTTTGTCGACCTATACGCCTGGGCCAGAAAGAGTGAAACGATGCCTGCAAAGCCGATTAACAGGAATGCGAGCCCCATTATCACCGATTGACGCACATCTTCTTTTCTTGCAGCCTCTACAGGTCCCATATCCAGTCCTACGAAAATGACTTGGCCAGGCCGGTATGAGGCACCTGAACGGGTCATATGCGGCCGGCACCAGTCATCTGCCATGATTCTTCTACGATGCATTTCTCCATGATTCATTGGATCATGTCCGCGTGTGGGTGCAAATTGCCTGAACACCTCGAATATCTTGGAACCCTCCAGGCCAGATACCTGGCGCCATTTCACATCTTGAGATCTGGAGAGCCTCTCGAGGTCGAGGCCGATTCCGTGGCTGTCCCCGATCTTCGATGGATCACTATGCGCCAGTATTCTTCCCCTAGAGTCTGTAACCATAAGGTACTTGATGTCTGGCTGCTGTGCGGTTTCCCTGAGCAGTCTCTGGACCTGAGATCCTCCCCAGCTCATCCCCATCATACCGGTCCTGGCACCCGCCTCGAATGACCTTATCAGGGCAGCCCCCTTCTCCAGGAGCAGCCTTGTAGTACTTTCCTTTTGGCGGTTTATGTTAGCAAGGGTCATAAAGACAAAGAGAGGTACCAGCACCAAGACCGCCCCAAGGATGATCCAGGGTGAGATTCCAACCCACCAATTCGTTTTCGCGTTAGCCTTTCTCATCACTCCCTAAAATCCAGAGCAAGATGCATACCAACCTCCAATTAACCCTCCCCCCCACCTTGCGCCCTGAACCGTCCTGGGGGCCTCCTGAAAATACCGCCTCTAATTTCAGATCAAATCAATGCCAGCTGATCCAACTCCTGGATACATTCTATCCAACTGGATACTGATTCTGCATACCAAGTATCCATCTTCTTTGACCCCATTTCAACAAAATAGACTCAAAAGCAATTCTTGAACTTGAATAAGCGAGCAATCTCAATAAGTTATATACCAAATAACCGGTTTGGCACAGCCCTTGCTGATAAGAAGGCAAAAAACACTATCTCATAAAAGGAGGATTTTGACGTGAAAAAACTACTGGCAATTTTGGGAGGAATCGTGTTGGTCGCCGCCGTGGCCTATCCGGTCTCTGCCTGGGGACCAGGATGGGGGAGGGGACCCCATATGGGATACGGCGGCCCTGGTTTCTGTGGGGCCTATGATAGGGGATATGATAGGATGACCGAGACCCAGCGTTCTCAATTGGATAATCTCTATCAAGGTTTCTACGATAGGACGGCTCAACTCAGAAATCAGATCTGGACAAAGGCCGGTGAGCTCGATACACTTCTTGGGACATCCAACCCCGATCCTGAGAGGGTGAAGGCCCTTCAGAGGGAGATCAGCGAATTGAAGGGCAAGATGGCTCAAGAAGAGATCAATCTGGAGCTTGAGGCCCGAAAGATCCAGCCTCAGGGGGGCTATTTTGCTGGCCAGGGAAGGTACCGCATGGGGTACAGTGGCGGTTATGGCCGGGGCGGATGCTGGAACTAATTTCTAGACAGGGGGCGGGTGAGTGCCCGCCCCCTTGCCCTGAAAGACACGTTAGTCATTTTTGTGAATCTTGGCCTTGCCTTTCTGGGCCAATACCACCCTGTATTGATGGCTATAGTCCTTGACACGTTCCTTTTGGCCATACCCCCTGATCTGACCTGTAATTTCAAGGGCCTCTTGCGTCTGATCCGGCGCCATCTCCACTATTAGCCATCCCCCTTCCTTCAGGTAATCGATTCCTTCCTTGAGGATCTTTTCGATGTAATACATCCCCCCCTTTCCGCCATCTAAGGCCTGTCGGGGTTCGTAATCGCGCACCTCCGGGGGCAGCTGACTGAAGTCCTCCGAGGCAATATAAGGGGGATTGGACAAAATGATATCAAAGGCGATTGGGCAATCTGAAAAGGGTTCCCATAGGTCTCCTTGTATAAACTCTATCCGTTCTGATACCCCATGTCTTTCTGAATTGAGCCGAGCCACCTCCAGGGCCCCGGCCGATATGTCTGTTGCCCACAGGTCAACTTCTTCAAGTTCTTTGGCCACCGAGATGGCCACTGCCCCACATCCTGTCCCCAGGTCCAGGACCTTTGAGTCCCCATTTCGAGACACCTGCGGGCCTTTCATCCTCGCAAGGGCCTGCTCTACCAGGAGTTCGGTCTCAGGTCTCGGAATCAAGACCTCAGAGTTCACCATGAACTCCAGTGACCAGAACTCCTGCAGCCCGGTAATATACTGCAAAGGCTCTCTAAGGGACCGTCTCCTGATCACGGAACGATACCCTGAGATCTCTTCTTCGGTCAAAGGCTGGTCAAGATTGAGATAGAGGTGCAGTCTGTCAACCTTCAGCAGGTGGGCCAGAAGGACTTCAGCGTCGAGTCGGGAGTTGTAGATCTCCTTCTGCTTCAGGTAGTCGGTGGCGGTCTCCAAGAGCTCTTTTACTTTCCAGGACTTCCTCTTCATTTGGAAACAGGCAATAACCGGTCAGTTGTTATGGGCCTTCATAAGGGCCTGGGCCTGGAAGTGTTCAATTAAGGGATCTATAACAAGGTCCAGTTCCCCCTGAAGCAGGCCCTCCAGCCTATAAAGGGTAAGGCCGATCCTGTGATCAGTAACCCTCCCTTGCGGGAAGTTATAGGTCCTGATCCTCTCACTCCTGTCGCCTGAACCTACGAGATTCCTGCGCTCTTCCGAGATCTTTGAGTGTTGCTCCTCCTGTTGCTTGTCAAGGAGACGAGACCGAAGGACCTTCATGGCCTTTGCCTTATTCTTGTGTTGAGATTTCTCATCCTGACAGCTGACCACCAGACCCGTGGGAAGGTGTGTGATACGGACTGCGGAATCGGTCTTGTTTATGTGTTGCCCTCCATGGCCACTGGCCCTGAACACATCAATGCGGAGATCCTCCGGGTCGATCTCAACGTCTATCTCTTCTGCCTCCGGAAGCACCGCTACAGTCACGGCCGATGTGTGGATACGCCCCTGGGCCTCTGTCTCAGGCACTCGCTGGACACGATGGACACCGCTCTCATATTTGAGCCTGCTATAAACCATTTCACCACCTACGAGGATTATTATCTCTTTGAACCCCCCAATTCCCGTGGCGTGTTGGCTCAGGATCTCTGTCTTCCATCCTTTCATCTCTGCATAACGACTGTACATCCTAAAGAGGTCAGCGGCAAAGAGTGCGGCCTCTTCTCCTCCTGTCCCGGCCCTTATCTCCAGGAGGGTATTCTTCTCGTCATTTGGGTCCTTGGGGAGGAGAAGGGTCTTCAGTTGTTCTTCCAGATGAGATAAGTTGGACCGAAGGCTCTCAATCTCTTCACTGGCAAGCCTCCTTATTTCAGGGTCCGGATCATCCAACAAGGTGCGGCTGTTTTCAATCTCGCCTTTGACATACATGGACTTCCTGAACGTGGTTACAATGGGGCTTAGTGAGCTGTGCTCCTTGACATATTTCTGATATAGCCTTTGATCCTGAATGACCTCCGGCCGTCCCAGTTGCATTTCAAGCTCATCATAGCGCTGTTCAATTTCTTTGATCTTTCCGGACATCGGTTGAGTCCTCTTTTTCTCACTGATTTCATGGGCACCTTGAGGCCAACTCATACTTGCACCAAGGCGGCCGGATATGTGATAGGCACCACCTCTATCCCCGTTTAGGGAAGAGGTATGGATTAATATCTAATGAATGACAGCAATATGGGGGAAGCTAAGTGCATCCGCACCTTTGCTCAACACAAAGGAAGGGGCTCAGATATGGAGGGGCCAAGCAACTCATTACTTTACCTGTTTCCATTCCATTTTCATGCCTTTGATCTGTATGCGATTCACACCTTATTGTCGAATTTTGCATACTTCCTTCTGAATCTCTCGACCTTGCCAGCAGAGTCGACCAGTTTCTGCTTACCTGTAAAAAGGGGATGGCACTTGGAACAGATCTCAACACTTATCTCCTTCAAGGTTGAGCCGGTCTCGAATTCGTTGCCGCATGCGCAACGAACACTGGCCTTGTAGAATTCCGGGTGAATTCCTTTCTTCATTTCGTTCTCCTCTTTGCATCACACCTGATTATTCGCTCATGGAAGCCAAAAACCCCTTATTATCCTTGGTTCCCTTGATCTTATCAAGCAAAAATTCCATGCTATCAACCGGGGTCAAGGGGGCCAGCAGTTTGCGTAGTATCCATATGCGATTCAGATCGGCCTCATCCAGCAAGAGCTCCTCCTTCCTGGTGCCTGAGAGATTGATATCTATGGACGGGAAGACACGCCTGTCACTCAGCTTTCTATCCAGGTGGATTTCCATATTTCCGGTCCCTTTGAACTCTTCGAAGATAACCTCGTCCATCCTGCTCCCCGTATCAATAAGGGCCGTTGCGATAATCGTGAGACTTCCGCCTTCCTCAATATTTCTCGCTGCGCCGAAGAATCGTTTGGGTTTATGAAGGGCATTGGAGTCCAAGCCACCGGAGAGGATCTTTCCGCTGGGCGGAACCACGGCGTTATATGCACGGGCCAACCGGGTAATACTATCCAAAAGGATAAGGACATCAAGCTTATGTTCCACCAGCCTCTTTGCCTTCTCAATCACCATCTCCGCCACCTGAACATGGCGCTGAGGAGGTTCATCAAATGTGGAGCTAATGACTTCGGCCTCCACAGATCTAGCCATATCAGTCACTTCCTCAGGTCTCTCATCTATTAAGAGAACGATTTTATGAATACTCTTATCATTGGCCGTTACACTGTTGGCAATATTTTGGAGAAGCATGGTCTTTCCGGTCCTGGGAGGGGCGACAATCAGCCCTCGCTGCCCCTTTCCAATAGGTGTCATAAGGTCCATTATCCTTGTTGAATAATTGTCAGGCACGGTTTCGAGCTTGACCCTCTTATTGGGGTAAAGGGGGGTGAGGTTGTCAAACAAAATCTTTTCTCTTGCCACTTCAGGATCTTCATGGTTCACGGCCTCTACCTTTAGGAGGGCAAAGTACCTCTCGGAGTCCTTCGGCGGTCTAATCTGGCCCTCAATAGTGTCGCCCTTTCTCAGATTGAAACGGCGAATTTGCGAGGGGGAGATGTAGATATCATCAGGCCCTGGAAGGTAATTGGCATCGGGGGCCCTCAAAAAACCAAACCCATCCGGGAGTATCTCCAAGACCCCAGCCCCATATATGAGGCCATTTCTTTCAGAGTGTGCCTGCAGCAGGGCAAAGGTAAGATCCTGCTTTCTCATACCCGAGGCCCCTTCAATGCTGAAGTCCTTCGCCATGTTTGTAAGCTCACTTATCCTCAACTTTTTTAGTTCCACGAGGTTCATCTCTCATCTCCATACAACCTTTGTTATGGTTTTATAAGATCGCTAATTTGTCCTGTTTCCTTCAAAGAAGCTCTCTTATCGAAAAATATACAATTTTGACTACACTACCAGCTCTCCTCAAAAACGATTTTTTTCGGATTTATGTGGGGGAGGATCCAACGAAACTCAATTCTGTTAGAGGACTAATAAGACCTGGCATATGTGCTAAAGCCGAATAGTGTTGATAATGACCTCCACCTGGCTGCAAGGTCAACCTTGATAACCCCATTATGTGCGTTAGAGAAGATAATCCAGAGGGTTGATCATGAAGTCTGCTTAGATATCCGGCACCTACCAAATCCTCTAAAAGGCAGGGAAATTCACCTGAACTCACTATAGTCCTTTTTCTCTCAATGTCAAGCCCTTTTGTCCGCCTTGGTCTCCAAGTCCGCCATCCTCAGATCATTCAACACCCGTTCCATATCCTCGGCAAGGGGCGCCTCAAATTCCATGTAGGCCCCTTTATCTGGGTGGGTGATGCCCAAAACCCTCGAATGAAGCATCTGCCTCTCTAAAGGGGGCAAAAGCCCTTTCTTAAAAAGCGGGATTTTTTTCAACGTCTTACGGCCATATCCATAGATCGGGTCTCCAGCGACAGGATGTCCGATGTGGCTAAGATGTACTCGGATCTGGTGCGTCCTTCCAGTCCTTAAGGAGATCTTGAGAAGAGAAAAACCGCTTTGGAATTCTTCAATCTTCCTCCATACAGTTATTGCTCGCCTTCCCCCGCTGTAAGTGACCGACATCTCCTTTCTCTTCCTGGGATGTCGAGCAATAGAAAGATCGATTTCGCCCTTTTCCCCCTTGATTTTACCGTGCACCAGTGCAAGATATTGTTTTTTCACCTTGCCCGACTTGAATTGTCGCGTAAGTTGACGGTGGGCCCGGTCACCTTTAGCAACAACCATGACCCCCGAGGTATCCTTATCCAGCCGATGAACGACTCCGGGTCTAAGTTCACCGCCCATAGTCGAGAGATCCCGACAGTGTTGAAGCAACCCATGGACCAGCGTTCCCTTAAAGTGACCAGGGGCAGGGTGAACTACAAGGCCTGGGGGCTTGTTTACGATAATTATTGACTCATCCTCGTAGATAATTCCAAATTCTACGGTCTCAGGTTCAAGAATCCGGGTCGGGAGGGAAGGAATTGAGAGAGAGACACGGTCGCCCGCCTTCAACCTGTGGCTTGGCTTGGAGCAACAGTCGTTTATCCTTACATCCCCGTTCTTTATTAGGGCCTGTATTCTTGATCGTGACAGGCCCGTTGATTGGGCAAAGAGAAAGAGATCTAATCGAACCTGCGGGATGCCTTCCGGGAATTCATAGAAAAATGTCCTCTCTGAATCGTGGCCCATGTCTCCTTAATCTGGATTGGTTTCAACTTAACGCCACAGGTCAAATTTTTTCAAGAAAACATCCTATCAAGGTCCCTCTCTACCTGTTCTTCGCCAACGTTCTTGGAAAGAGATATCTCTTTGACCAAGAGTGCCCTAGCCGTATCCAGCATCTTTCTCTCTCCAAAGGAGAGCTCCTTTTCCAGCCTCAATATCAATAGATCCCGATATACCTCGGCAACTTCAAAGACAGATCCAGTCTTAATCTTATCCATATATTCGCGGTAGCGACGATTCCAGGTCTGGCTGTCAAGGGTCACATCCCTCTTTTCGAGGATGGAGTAAAGCTTAGGAATCTCGGTTTTAGGGATGATATCTCTCAGCCCAACATTATTAACATTATTGGTAGGGATCATAATGGTCATGTTAGTATTAAGGATTCGCATGATAAAAAAGTCCTGCTGGAAACCCGAGACCTCTTGCGTTTCAATCCTTTCAATGAGGCCAACGCCGTGGGCCGGATAAACAGCCAAATCGCCTACCTTAAACATTTGAACCCCCATTATCTCTCGGTATTTGCAAGAGGGAACGCGGCGATGATGGTGCGGAAGATCCCTTGGCTTTTTTCTGCTCCATCATCCCACATCCCCCTAAATCTCTTAATTATCCTCACTTTCTTACTAATATCTCTACCTCAAAAAAAGGCCTGCAAGCGGTAGGGTCGGGGCAATAACCAGTGAAACCACGGACATCAACTTGATGAGGATGTTCATGGCTGGAC
>CAYVMN010000013.1:0-38710 GCA_964452575.1 uncultured Desulfobacteraceae bacterium
CAGACCATTCTCAGCGGCGTATCCATCGGCTGCATCTATGGACTGGTAGCCCTCGGGTTTGTCCTGATATATAAGACCACAGAGGTCATCAACTTCGCCCAGGGGGAAATGATGGTCCTCGGGGCATTTATTGCCCTTACCCTCATCAACGTCTTGAAACTTCCCTATTGGGCCGCCCTGATATTGAGTACCGTCCTGCTGGGCATCTTTGGGATGATATTGGAACGGACCGTGCTGCGTTCCCTTGTCGGGGAACCGGTCTTTGCCATTGTCATGCTCACCATCGGCCTGGGCTACTTTGTCAGAAGCAGTGTGAGCATGGTTCCAGGCTGGGGCACTGACACCTACGGATTCAAGACTCCCTTTACAGACAAGGTGGTTAGATACGGCGAGTTGGTGCTCTCCTGGGAACAATTGGCCATCATCCTGATGACGGGGGCCTTGATCCTGATCCTTTTTGCCTTCTTCCGGTATACCCGAATAGGCGTGGCCATGCGGGCGGCATCACAGAATCAGCTTGCCGCTGTGTATATGGGCATAAGCGTCAACAGGGTGTTTTCACTTACCTGGACCATTAGTGCGGCCCTTGGGGGTTTTGCCGGGGTGCTCCTTTCCCCGATCACCTTTGTTCACATGAATATGGGATTCATCGGCCTCAAGGCCTTCCCTGCGGCCGTGCTGGGAGGATTCGGGAGTATCCCGGGGGCTATCGTCGGGGGTCTCATCATAGGCATTACCGAGAGCCTGGCAGGCTTCTATCTGCCTGTTGGGTGGAAAGACATCGCAGCATATATCATTCTAATACTGGTCCTGATCATCCGGCCCGAAGGACTCTTTGGCATTCAGGAGAAGAAGAAGGTGTAAGCCTATGCGCTTTTTGATGAATAGGAGCTATTATGAGGACATTCGGATCTTCAAATACAGGAGTACCTTCTTCTGGTATCTAGTCCTGGTCATAGGGTGTCTCATCGCGCCTTTGGTCCTGGACGATTACTTTACCTCGCAGCTTACCTTTATCTGCATGTACTCCATCGCCACTGTGGGGCTTATGTTGCTCACCGGGTATACGGGCCAGGTCTCATTGGGACATGCCGCCTTTTTCGGGATAGGGGCATATACCTCCGCTATCCTGACCTCAAATGGAATCCCGTTCCTTTTGGCCCTTCTGGCGGCCGGCCTGGTGGCAGGGGTGGTGGGGATCTTCATAGGCCTGCCGGCCCTCAGGCTTTCGGGGCTCTACCTGGCCATTGCCACCATGGGCTTCGGCTTCATCGTGGATGAGGTCCTCGTTCGATGGGAATCGCTGACCAACGGGAATATGGGGATGATGGTGGACCCTCCGGCTATTGGACCTCTTTTTTTTGACACTGAGACGAGTTATTACTATCTGACGCTCATTGTCTTGATTCTCACCATATTTGCAGCGAAGAATATACTCCGTTCACCTACCGGAAGGGCCATGATTGCCATCCGTGACAGCGAAGTTGCTGCACAGGCCATGGGTATCAGCATGGCGAAATACAAGACCACGGCATTTGCCATCAGTGCCTTCTTCACGGGGGTGGCCGGAAGTCTATACGCGCACAAACTCACTTTCATAAACCCCGAGAGTTTCACCATACTGGTCTCCATAGAGTTTCTGGCCATGATCATAATAGGTGGCCTGGGCAGCCTCCACGGGGCGGTTTTTGGCGCCGCCTTTATCATATTTCTTCCCCAGCTGATCATCATGACCAAGGACTACATGCCCCAGTATATGGCCGATCAAACAGGCCTTGAGCCTGCACTTTACGGACTAATGGTCATATTATTTATCCTCTTCGAACCCATGGGCATTTATGGTAAATGGAGAAAGACGAGATTTTATTTTGAGATGTTTCCTCTCTATAAGAAGGACACCTTTAGGAGGGAGAAGAAATACTTCAAGGCAGAAAGGCACTAAATGCCATTTTTCGAGGCACAGCAGATCTCCATCAGCTTTGGCGGACTGATGGCACTCAACGGCGTGAGCTTTGAGGTAAATGCCGGGGAGGTATTTTCGATCATCGGTCCGAACGGTGCGGGTAAGACTACGATATTCAACTGTATAAACAGGTACTATGACCTTGATTCAGGGACCTTCATCTTCAAAGATAGAGACATTGCAAGGGTAAGCCCCCATGTGGTGGCCGAGCTGGGCATCTCCCGCACCTTCCAGAATATTGAACTCTTCAAGAACACGACCGTTATTCAAAATCTGCTCCTGGGGAGGCACAGGCACCGCCGCTCAAGCCTGCTCGGTGAGGCCCTATTTACCGGATCAGTGCGGGCCCAGGAGATCGAGAGCCGGGAAAAGGCCGAGGAGATCATCGACTTTCTGGACCTGCAGGCCTATCGCGACCAACTGGTATCCGGTCTTCCTTACGGCGTTCAGAAGACCGTGGAGCTGGGCAGGGCCCTGACCATGGAGCCGGAACTCCTGCTTCTGGACGAGCCCTCCTCCGGGATGAACATGGAGGAGATGGAGGACCTGAGCTTCTGGATTACCGATATCAAAGAGGAGTTGGGCATTACGATAATCTTGGTGGAACACAATATGCGGCTGGTGAGGGAGATTTCAGATCGGGTGTTGGCCCTGGATTTCGGGGTCGTCATCGCAAAGGGGGGCCCTAAAGAGGTCCTGGGGCACTCTGAGGTGATGAAGGCCTATTTGGGGGAGGAAGGTGTCTCTTCTGAGCGTTAGAAACATAGAGACCTACTATGGCCCCATCATGGCCATCAAAGGGGTCTCTCTGGATGTGGAGGAGGGGGATATCGTCACCATCCTGGGGGCCAATGGGGCTGGCAAGACGACTGTGCTCAAGACAATATCCGGTGTGATGGATCCAGAAAAGGGTACCGTCGAGTTCATGGGTCAAAGAATAGACCGGATAGCCCCCGATAAGATCGTTCGATTGGGCATCTCACACGTCCCTGAGGGGAGGGAGGTCTTCCACGACCTGACGGTAAGAGAGAACCTCATGATGGGGGCCTACCTAAGGAGGGATCGTGCGGCCGTTCAAAGGGACCTGAAGACAGTACACGACTATTTCCCGGTCCTCAAGACCAGGGCCTCCCAGCTGGCAGGAAACATGAGCGGGGGAGAACAGCAGATGCTCTCTATTGCACGGGCCTTGATGGCGCGTCCGAGACTCCAGCTCCTGGACGAACCCTCTCTGGGCCTGGCGCCTTTCCTGGTGAAAGAAATCTTTGAAATCATAAGGCGCATCAACCAGGAACAGAAGACCTCTATCCTGCTGGTGGAACAAAATGCCTTGATGGCACTTTCATTGGCCCGAAGGGGGTATATCCTCGAACTGGGGCGGATCGTCATGGAGGATACCTGCCAGGAACTGATGGAAAACGAAGACGTAAAGGAGTTCTATTTGGGCGTTAAGGAGGAGAGTGTCCGGGGATCAAAGAGGTGGAAGAGGAAAAAGAAATGGCGTTAGAGGGTCAGGAGGAGGTGACGAGTTCATTCGGTCCAGATGTAAACACGATCCCTCGCCTTTTCTGGCGTCGTGTACAAGAGTGGGGTGAGCGGACGGCCATGCGGGAAAAGGAGTTTGGCGTCTGGAAGGACATCTCCTGGCGGACATATGGAGAAAAGGCGAAATATGTGGCCCTGGGACTGGTCCGACTTGGCCTGAAAAGGGGTGATCGCGTGGCCATAATCAGCGAAAATAACCCCGAATGGCTTTACAGCGACATGGGCATTCTGGCCGGCGGAGGCGTGACCGTAGGCATCTATCCCACAGACTCCCCGGAGCAGGTGGAGTATGTGATGGGGCATTGCGGGGCGATATTCTATATTGCAGAGGGCGAGGAACAGCTGGACAAGATACTGCAAGTACGGGAAAACCTTTCTTATCTGCAAAAGATCATCGTTATGGACATGGAAGGGCTCAGGCATTTCAAGGACCCCATGGTCACGAGTTTTGATGAGTTGTTGGCATTGGGAAAAGAGGTTGATCAGCAGGATCCTGCCCTCTTTGAAAGACTTCTCCACGGGCCTAAGCCCAGCGATCTGGCCATTTTGATCTACACCTCAGGGACTACCGGCCCGCCAAAAGGGGCCATGATCTCTCACCAGAACATCCTGAGCGTCATGGAAATGCAACAGGAGGTAAATCCAGGGCTTGAGGGCGACGAGATCCTCTCCTTTTTGCCCCTCTGCCACATTGCCCAGCGTTTGGTCTCGGTATTCAATCCCCTCAGCGTTTGTTTTACAGTCAACTTTGTCGAGGAGTTAGATACTGTTCCAGAGAACATCCGCGAGGTCTCTCCGACCGTGTTCTTTGCGGTCCCTCGCATCTGGGAGAAGTTCTATTCAGGCCTCGTGCTCCGAATGAGGGATTCCACCCGTCTGGAAAAGCTGGCCTTCAAATGGGCTATGGGTATTGGTCGAAGGGTGTCTGATCATCGGTTGAACCAATCGGAACCTCCCCTCTACCTGAACCTCCTTTTTAGGTTGGCCGATTGGACTGTCTTAAAAAACCTCAAAAAGTCCGTCGGCCTTGACAGGGCCCGCTACCTCCTCTCGGGGGCTGCCCCAATTTCACCCGATCTCCTCAAGTTCTATCA
Organism: uncultured Desulfobacteraceae bacterium; assembly: GCA_964452575.1. Classification (GTDB taxonomy): domain Bacteria; phylum Desulfobacterota; class DSM-4660; order Desulfatiglandales; family Desulfatiglandaceae; genus CAYVMN01. Next base: position 4,603 of record CAYVMN010000013.1, read on the forward strand.
TTCCCTTGGGCTCGACATGAGGGAGGTGTACGGACAAACCGAAAACTGTGGACCAACCTCCATTCATTACGAAAACGACGTGAAATTCGGGACAGTGGGAAGGGCCCTTCCCGGGGCAGAGATCAAGATCGCCGAAGACGGGGAGATCCTCCTCAAGGGACCCCATATATTTATGGGCTATTACAGGGATCCGGAAAAGACCGCAGAGACCATCGTAGATGGCTGGCTCCATACCGGCGATGTGGGCAGGTTCGACGAGGACGGGCACCTGATCATTTCTGACAGAAAGAAAGACATCATTATCACATCCGGGGGAAAGAACATCACTCCTTCTGAAATCGAAAACCAGCTCAAGTTCAGTCCATTTATTAATGACGCGGTCGTCATCGGAGACGGCCGCAGGTACCTGACCGCACTCATTATGATCGATGACGAAAATGTCATGGAATATGCCCAGGAAAGGCGTATCCCCTTTACGACCTATGCCAGCTTGACCAAGGCCCCTGAGGTGATCAAGCTGATTCAGAGAGAGGTGGATGAGGTGAATAAGAAATTCGCCCGGGTCGAGACCATTAAAAAATTCAGGCTGATTGACATTAAGCTTACCGAAGACGATGATGAGATTACCCCCACCATGAAGCTAAAGAGGAAGTTTGTCAATGAGAAGTTCAAGGAGGTCATCGAGTCGATGTATTAGGGAAAAGTGACTGAAGTAGACTAAGGTTGGAAGCAAAGGATTCGGAATGGGCATTTTCAAACCAGAACGTTTAACCAAGAAAGGAGGAAGATCATGAAGAAGTCGATAGTGGCAACCCTTTTGGCTTTGGTGATGGGCTTGGCCTTTTCCGGGCCGCTCATGGCAGAGGTGGGAGTGACCGACAAGGAGATCGTTATCGGTTCTCACCAGGACCTTAGCGGACCGATTGCGGGTTGGGGGACACAGGTCAAAAATGGCCTGGAGATGAGGGCCCGTGAGATCAATGAGGCAGGAGGCATCTACGGTAGGAAAATCAGGCTTGTAATTGAGGACAGTGCCTATGACCCCAAAAAGGCGATTATGGTTACAAACAAGATGATCAACCGGGATAAGGTCTTCTGTTTTATCGGCAACATGGGCTCCCCAACGGCCGGCGCCACCAAGCCCATAATCTCGAAGAAGAAGATCCCGCAGATGTTCCCCCTGACTGCCGCCTCCCTCTTCTACGAACCCTATGATCGTTACAGTTTCGCGGGGTTTACCCCTTACTACGATCAGGCACGTATGATAGTAAAATACTTTACTGAGAAAAAGGGGTACAAGAGGATCGGGCTCCTGTATCAGGACGACGAGATGGGGGCCATCATGAAAAAAGGGGTGGAGGACCAGCTAGAAGCCCAGGGCATGAAGCTCACCGCGGCAGAATCCTATAAACGGGGCGCAACCGAGTTCAGTTCCCAGATCGCCAAGTTGAGAAAGGCCGATGTCCAGCTGGTGGTCCTGGCTACGGTCATCCGGGAGACCGTGGGTGCACTAAAGGAGGCAAAAAAGATCGGCTGGGAGGTCGATATGTGTGGAATGTCGCCCGCCTATACAAAATATGTGCCGCTGCTCTGCAAGAAGGCAGGCTTTTCGGCGGATGGCTTTTACTGTACTGGCCAGACCCCCATGGTCTATAAGGACAGCGATCTACCGACGGTTCGGGAATGGTGGAAACGGCACGTAAAGTGGTTTGGAAAGGATCCCGACCTCCCTACAACCGCAGGATACGCGGGGGTCCATTACTTCGCCATTGCAGCAGAAAGGGCAGGCAAGGACCTGACACGGGAAAAATTGGTGGATGCCCTTGAGACCTTCAGAGAGGAGCCAGATAAGATCTTTGGGGGGCCGCCCTATACCTTTACCTCGACGAACCATCAAGGGGCCTTCTATGCAAACATGGATATAGTCAAGGACGGGAGATACGTTGTTATCGAATCGAATCTGTTTTATAAGAAACCTTACTGATAGATGGGTCTTGGATAGCCTGAGGTCCTGAAGGGAAAGGACATTCCAGAGTTCAGGGGCTTCCACCCGAAAAGGGGGGAGGCCCCTTTTTTGTCTATCATCAACGTGCCTATTGACTATCTCGGGAAAGGCCTGTATTGAGACGAAAGCTATGGGTTTGACACCTGTACCTACAAAGCAATATAGTGAATGGGTAGGCTCAGAGCTCCAAGGTTCACAGTTCAAGGTTAGAGACCAATCAAGATTTTTTCCCGCCCATCCGGGAAAGAGATTGAGGCCTGAACCGCGAAGCTGACTATCTGGATAGTCAGAATATAGTTAGCCGTTTCAATCGAATCGTACAATTCCAACTCAAGTTCTAGTTGAAGAAGGGAGGTTTGCATGGTCGGAATATGTTCTTACGGAGGCTATGTACCCAGGTACCGTCTGAACCGTGGCATGATTTACAAGGCCATGGGATGGATGAATCCGGGGAATATAGCCAACGCCAGGGGTGAGAAGGCGGTGGCCAATTTTGACGAAGACAGCATCACCATGGCGGTTGAGGCAGGTATTGATGCCCTCAAGGGGGTCGACCGTTCGGAGGTAGGAGGAGTCTACTTCGCCTCCACCACCATGCCGTATAAGGAGAGGCTGAACGCGGGGATCATAACGGCTGCCCTTGGCCTGAACGATCACATCAGGGCCGCAGATTTCAGCGGCGGCATCAAGGCAGGGACAACGGCCCTCTTGTCTGCCCTGGAGGCTGTGGCATCAAAGGGAGCAAACAACATACTCGTCTGTTCCTCTGATAGCAGGTTGGGAAGGCCTGCGTCTCCCCAGGAGTTGATCTTTGGGGACGCGGCAGTGGCGCTTCTGGTAGGAGATGAGGATGTGATCGCCCAATTCCAGGGATCTTATTCCATTACCTATGACTTTGTTGATCACTACCGGGGCGAGTTTGCAAAGTTTGACCGCCAATGGGAAGACCGGTGGATCAGGGACCTGGGCTTTGACCAGCTGATTCCAGAGGCCGTCAAAGGACTTCTTGAAAAGTACAGGTTGGAGATCTCTGATTTTGCCAAGGTGGTATATCCATGCCATTACAGTGCGGCACGCAAGAGCCTGGACAAGACCCTGGGTATTGCCCCGGAGGCAGCCCAGGACAATCTTCAGGCCGAGATGGGGGATACCGGCACACCCCACGCCCTGGTCATGCTGGTCCGTGCCCTTGAAGAGGCCAGGCCGGGAGACAGGATTCTGGTGGTGAGTTTCGGAAGCGGATGTGATGCCCTCTATTTTCAGGTTACTGACAATCTGGGAAAGAGAGGGGAGAGGAACGCTATCTCCGGATGCCTGGGGAACAAGGCAGCCCTGGATAACTATACCAAGTACCTGATCTGGCGAGATATCCTGCCGGGCGACGCAGGTCTTCGCTCTGAGGAAGACCTCTGGACCAGGTGGTCGTCCCTCTGGCGAGAGAGAAAGCTGGTACTCGGGCTCTGGGGCAGTAAGTGCAGGAAATGCGGGACTGCCCAGCTTCCCCCGCAGAGGATATGCGTGAATCCGGACTGCGGGGCCGTCGACGAGATGGAGGAGTATCGTTTCTCCGATAAGGTGGGGCGTATTGCCAGCTACACCGGCGACATGCTGGCTGCCTCCTATAATCCTCCTGCGATTTATGGGGCCGTTGAATTCGAAGGGGGAGGCAAATACTATTTTGATTTCACCGACTGCGATCTGGATTCCCTTGCAACGGGAATGCGGGTATCCATGAGTTTTCGCAGGAAATACTATGACAGGAAACGGGATATCGCCGGATATTTCTGGAAGGCGATCCCTGTGAAGGAGGTGAAATAGGATGGCGGAAGGAATAAAGGATAAAGTGGCAATTATCGGTATGGGCTGCACCAGGTTCGGTGAGAGATGGGAATCAAGCGCCGAGGACCTGATGGTGGAGGCATTTGTCGAGTGCCTGGAGGATGCCGGTATCGACAAGAAGGAGATACAGGCGGCCTACCTGGGCTCGCATTTTGATGAGGTAAACGTGGGTAAGGCCGCCTTGCCCCTTTCCATGACCCTAAAACTTCCTTATATCCCGGTCACCCGGACCGAGAACTTCTGTGCCACGGCGACCGAGGCCTTCAGGGCCGCGTGTTACTCCGTGGCTGCCGGTGTCTATGATATCGTGCTGGCCCTCGGCGTGGAAAAATTGAAGGATACCGGTTACGGTGGGTTGCCGGCAGGGGCCGCACGGGGGGTCAATGCGATGATGGTGGGGGCCAACATGACTCCACCCGGCATGTTCGCACAACTGGCGACCGCCTACGGCGCAAAATGGCGTATTTCAATGGATAAGATCAAAGATGCCATTGCCCATGTCTCTGCAAAGAGCCATGCCAATGGGGCACTTAATCCAAAGGCCCATCTGCGAAAGGTGGTCACCGAGGAGCAGATCAAGGCCGCCCCAATGGTTGCATACCCCCTGGGCCTTTTTGACTGCTGCGGGGTCAGCGACGGAGCTGCCTGTGCTATCATTGCTACCCCTGAGATAGCGAAGAGGCTGAAACCCAATCAGGATATAGTGAAGGTCAAGGCATTGCAGATTGCGGACAGCTCCGGTGAAGAGGCCATGTATTCAAACTGGGACGGTTGCCATTTTGTCACCACACGGAAGGCGGCCACAAAGGCCTATGAAGAGGCTGAGATCAAAGATCCTAGGAAAGAGATCAGCATGATGGAGGTCCACGACTGCTTTTCCATCACCGAGATGGTTACCATGGAGGACCTCCATATCTCGCCCAAGGGTGGGGCCTACGATGATGTTATGAGCGGTTTTTTTGACCTGGACGGAGGGGTCCCTTGTCAGGTGGATGGAGGGCTTAAGTGCTTCGGCCATCCCATCGGGGCATCGGGGCTGAGGATGATCTATGCCATGTATGAACAGATCCTGGAGAGGGTCCCTGAGGAAAGAAAGGTGGCAAATGCCCGCTTGGGCCTCACACACAATCTGGGCGGCACGCCCTGGATGAATGTATCTGCCATTTCAATAGTGGGAAGGGATTAGCCGTCTTCAAGCAGAGGAGTAAAGAGAAATGGACTTTCGTTTCACCCCTGAGGAAGAGAGATTCCGTGAGGGATTTGTCTCGTGGCTGGAGAAGAACCTTCCGGATGACTGGGATCCGTTGCGCTACCGGAACTATGATTCAGCAGAGGAATGGGCCCGGGCACACAAGGATTTCCAGAGGAGGCTTTACGATGCCGGGTATGCCGGACTTCACTATCCCAAGGAATATGGCGGCCAGGGAAGGACCCTGATGGAGGAGGTCATTGTCCTTCAGAGCGTTGCCTCTACCTGCGTGGAATTAAGGATGCCAGGGGTCATCACCTTTGGTATGGCCGCCCCTACCATCCTGTTCTGCGGTAGCGAGGAACAGAAGAAGGAATACCTGCCGAAGATACTGGATGGGACGCATATCTGGTGTCAGGGATTCAGTGAGCCCAATGCCGGGTCTGACGTTGCCAATGTCTCCACCAGGGCCGTAAGAAAAGACGGGCATTACCTGGTCAGCGGGCAAAAGGTCTGGACCAGTTTTGCTCACATAGCCGACTACTGCATCCTCCTGGTGCGAACTGATCCTGAGGCAAAGAAACACAAGGGCCTGAGCTATCTCCTCATGGACATGAAGCTGCCTGGGGTTGAGGTGAGGCCCATAACCCAGGTCACGGGAGAACAGGACTTTAATGAGCTCTACATGGAAGATGTTCGAGTGCCTGAGGAGATGCTGGTAGGAAAGGAGGGGGATGGCTGGCGGATTGCCATCACCACCCTGATGTTCGAGCGAGTCATCGGTGACGTAACCATGGGTGCGGTGTATCAGAAGAACGTAGAAAAGATGGTCGAGATGGCGCGAAAGACCAAGAGGTCGGGCAGGCCGGTGATCGAGGATCCCATCTTCCGGCAGCGGCTTGCCCAGGCATACATTGAGGTGATGGTATTGAAATACCATGGCCTGCGGAATCTCAGCGCACAGCTCCAGGGGGGCATTCCGGGTCCGGAGGGGTCCATAGGAAAGCTTCTCTGGAGTGAGCCCAATCAGAGGATCACAGAGGCAGCCATCGGGATGCAGGGCCCCAATGGCCAGATCATGGGCGGCTCACCGTGGTCCATCCAGGACGGCTACTGGCAATACAGCTTCTTGAGGTCCAAGGGAAACACCATCGAGGCCGGGACCTCCGAGATACAGCGGAACATCATTGGCGAAAGGGTGCTGGGCCTCCCCAAAGACATAAGCCGCGCTGCCAGGGAACAGTAAAAAAAGGCGTTCATAGGTTCCGGGTTCAGCGTTCAGGGTTAGGGAAAAGGACAAGATTGAAGACCTGGCGTCCTCGTAAGAAATGCTGACTTTGTCACACGATTGCCAATGCGCGCCAATTTTCAGGTTGGGAGCGACGTATCCGGACGGTTCTCACGGGAACACGCGTCCGAAGTGGAATCAGACGACAAGGATGCAACCTTGAACCCCTGAACCTGTGAACGGTTACGAGTAAAGGAGATGACCCCATGGATATCAGGCTGAACCAAGACCAGATAGAGATCGCCAGACAGGCACGTCGCTTTTGTGAGAATGAAACTCCGATGGAATACGTGCGGGCCATGATCGAGGACGGGAGCGGGTTCACTGAAGGTGTGTGGAGCAAAATGACTGAAATGGGATGGACAGCTCTGCGCATACCTGAGGCATATGGGGGGCTCGATATGGAGATGATGGACCTGGCTGTAATCCTTGAAGAGATGGGCCGGAAGGTTGTCCCTGGCCCCTTTTTTTCCACCGTGCTGCTGGCCGCTGAGGCCATTTTGGAGACTGGGAGCGAGTCGCAGAAGGAGGCATATCTTACCAGGATCAGCGGAGGTGAGATCATCGGCACCCTGGCCCTTCATGAGACCGATGGAGGAGCAGATCCAGGGTACGTTCAGATGACGGCCCGGCCGAGCGGTAACGGATTTGTCCTGGAAGGGACAAAGCTCTTTGTACCTGATGCCCACGTGGCAGACGTCATTGTCTGTGCGGCTCGAACCGCGATAGGCGAGGACCCGACCACAGGAATTACCATTTTTCTCCTGGATCCGAAGGCAGATGGGGTCTCCATATCGCTTCTCCCCACAATGGACGGGACTCGCAAGCTCTGCTCTTTGGAGTTGAGGGGTGTGCGGGTGGGTGCGGACGGGATACTGGGAAGGCCTAACGAAGGTTGGGGGCCATTGCAGAGGGTGCTGCAGCGTGCCCAGGTGGGCCTCTGTGCCGAATGCGTCGGCGGGGCCCAGCGGGCCATGGAGATTGCAACGGAGTATGCCAAGGTCCGTATCCAGTTTGACCAGCCTATTGGGGGATTCCAGGCAGTGAAACACCGCTGTGCCCAGATGTATGTGGAGGTGGAAAGCGCCCGCTCCATCCTGTACTGGGCAGCCTGGGCACAGGATCACGGGGATCCTGATGAGGCCGCGCTGGCTGCATCCGTTGCCAAGGCCTACTGCTCGGAGGTATACAGGAACGCATCGACAAGCGCCATACAGGTACTGGGTGGCACCGGCTTTTCGTGGGAACATGATATCCACATCTACCTGAAGCGGGCAAAGGCCAACGAGGTAGCCCTGGGAGACCCAGTCTACCATCGAGAACAGGTGGCACGGCGGCTTACGGGATAGGCGTTCAGAGGTTCAGGGTTCAAGGTTCGGAGGTTCAGGGTTCAAGGTTCAGGGTTCTTAAGCTCAGGTATTTGTGCCAGGATTGCACTCAGGCTCAGGTGGCAGGGGATCTCACTCCGGGGGAATATCAATGAATTTCAGCACAATGCGGTTTGAGACACCGGAAACAGGGGTCGGTCTGATAACATTGAACCGGCCAGAGCGGCTCAATGCAATCAACCTGGATATGCTTGATGACCTCCACGCCATTTTTACTGGGCTTTCAGGGATGCAAGAGATACGGGTTGTTATAATTATGGGTGAGGGGCGGGGGTTTTGCGCCGGTGCGGACATCAAGGACGCCCGTGTGCGAAGAGATGCCTCCGCCCTTTTTTCAGATGCGGCAACCCACCTGGTGGCCATTCAAAAGAAATACTCCGAGCGGATACTCGAGATGCGCCGATTGCCCCAGCCCATTATCGCCGCGGTAAGAGGGCCGGCCGCAGGCGGAGGGATGTCTATTGCACTGGCCTCGGATGTGGTCCTTGCGAGCCCCAGTGCCTTTTTCGTCCCTTCGTTTATTAATATCGGGCTATCCGGGGGTGAGTTGGGGACCAGCTATCTCTTGCCAAGGATGGTAGGACGGGCGCGGGCCGCAGAGATCCTCCTCACCGGTCGCAGGGTGGATGCCGAAGAGGCTGCAAGGATCGGGCTCGTGAGCCGCTTGGTAGGGGAAGAGGACCTGCTGGATGCGGCCCTGGACACAGCCCGCACCATGCTTCAAAAGAGCCCCATGGGATTGCGGTTTACCAAAGAGGCCCTCAATCAAAACATGAATGCCCCGTCCCTTGAGGCCGCCATCGAGTTCGAGAACCGAAACCAGAGCATGTGTTGTTGCACCCCCGAATTCGTGGAAGCCGTGGTATCATTCAGCAATCGGAAGGAAGAATAACCCGCGGATACTGCCTTGTCTATATGATTTCAGATCCCTCGAAGGCGCATTGATATATCTGCATTATATCTTCCAAACTTGCCTCACGGGGGTTCGACTTAACAGTCGCTTGCGTGAGGGCTTCTACGGCCATCTCCGGTAAACTCTCCTCACAAACTCCTGCCCTCTTTAAGTCTTCTGGGAATCCCAAGTTCACAAGAAATCTCTTCACACTTGATGCCAGATTGAGGGTGGCTTCTTTTGGTTCTGATGGGCCTCCCCTCTCAAATATCTGATTTACAATACGGATGTATTTATTGCTGGCAACTGGTTCGTTAAACTGAATCACATAGGGGAGCATCATCCCGACCGCTAGTCCGTGTTCTATCCCTGCAACCCGAGTGAGGGGATTGGCCGTAGAATGTGCCAGCCCTAAATAGCTCATGGCCAAGGCCATACCACTCAGGTTACTGGCGACAAGCATCTGGCTCCGCGCCTCTAGATCATTCGGTTCTTCGACAACTCTGGGCAAAGTCCTATTGATAATCTGTATGGCTTCTACCCCCAAGGCCTGGGAGTGGGGCTGGCTCCCCTTGGCCACGAACGACTCAAAGCCGTGTACCCAGGCGTCCACTCCTGTCAGGATCGTTGCCTGTCGAGGCAAAGAAATCGTAAGATTCGGGTCCAGGATAGCGATATCCGGGACTGCCTGGACGTCCCGAACGACTATTTTGGCATGGGTGACGCTGTCCGAGATGAGCAGGAACGGACTAACCTCACTTCCAGTCCCGGCTGTTGTGGGAACGGCAATTAACGGTTTAAGTGGGGAGCCTTCTGTCACGACTCCACGATAGTCAACGATCTGACCTCCTCGGGTGCGAAGTATGTTAATCGCCTTGGCCGCATCTATTGAGCTACCCCCACCTAGGGCAATGATGATCTCGGGCCGAAATTCCCTGGCCAAAACGAGACCATCTTCTACATTCTTCGTCGTTGGATTTGGGTCAACCTTGTTGAAAACGGAGATATCCAGCCTCTCTTTTTTTAAAGATTCTAAGAGAGGGTTTTCAATTCCAGCCTTCTGTATCCCCTGATCCGTGACGATCATGACCCGTTTTGCATTAAAGACATGAGCAAGCTGACCGACTCTCTCCGAGGCACCCGGAGCGAACAAGACCCGCCATTTCATGGCAATATCAAAGTAATCCACCCCTTATCTCCTATTGGCTGACAGACTTTCAGATCGATAGTGAACTTACCCTGACACCGCTTCGCCACGTCTTTGAATTTTCAGTGCCTTTCCCCTGGTCTCCGACTTAAAGGCAAGACTCAATAGCCCGTTCGGCAGTAAGAACATGATTATAATGAGTATGAACCCTAAGAAGAGTAGATGGGATCCCGGGAGTAAGGGATTTAAGGTCTCTTCAAGGATAGAAAACAGTAAGGCACCCAAGAGTGGCCCAAAGGGCATACCGATACCGCCGATAATGCAGATAAAAATCGCATCGAGTGAGTAGATGATTGAAAAGACATCGTTCGGGGAAAGATACTGGGTGAAAAGCCCGTATGCTCCACCGGCTAAGGCGGCCAATGCAGCACTTATGCCAAGCGTACTGGACTTGGCATACCTCACCCGGACCCCCAATTCAGCAGAGGCCTCCTCGTCGTCTCCGATAGCACGCAGTGCCAGGCCGTGGTTGGACTTCTCAAGCAGATAAGCAACCCAGATAGATGCCCCGGCCAAGGCCATGGTCAAATAGTAAGTGGCGATGTTGTTTGAGAATAGACCGGATGGCAAGACCACCCCCTCCGAGCCAGATAGCTCAGGACGCCAGAGGAAAATAATACGAAGGATTTCGGCTACTGCAAGGGTAATGATCGTAAAATAAGGTCCTTTAGCCGAGAAACAGATGAGCCCCAAGGGCAGACTGAAAATGGCCACGCCTATTGCTGCGATAGCAAGAGACAGCGGGGCTGGGATCCCTACATTGCAGCAAAAGGCTGTTAGGAAGGCCCCCAGACCAAAAAATGCGGCATGCCCAAGGGAAAATTGTTTTGCGAATCCTCCTAAGAGATTCCATGATTGAGCAAGGGTTGTGTAAATGAAAGCAAAGGTCAATACAGAGAGGAAATAATCCACAAGACGCACACGCACGAAGGGCAGCCCTAATGCAATTAAAAGGAAAGCCCATAGCAGCCAATAAATCTTTCGATCTCTCTTGCCGTCACTTCTCATAGATTCATCTCTATAATCTATGGTTTGGTTTTAGGCTCTTCTAAATAGGCCCTCAGGCCGAACAATAAGGACCACGATGATAATAATAAAGGCAATGACAGGCGAAATCTGTGAGGGCAATATGATGGAAAAGAGGCTTTCTGTCATGCCGATGATAAATCCGGCCACAATGGTCCCGAACAGGCTTCCCATGCCACCAAGGATGGCCACGCAAAAGGCCACGATGAGAATTGTGGTGCCAGCATAGGGCGAAAAAGGGTTGACCAGGCCCATCAGGGCCCCCAGCAAACCCGCAGACGCAATGCCAAATATCCAGGTAATCCTCCTAACGGCAAAGGCGTCTATCCCCAAGATTTCAGCGGCGTCTTTGTTCTGCGAAACCGCCCGTATCCTTTTGCCGATCATCGAGTATTTCAAAAACAAGCTCATGCCACCTACGCTCGCAAGGCTCAATATGGCAACCAAGGACTTAATTAAAGGATACGTGAAGGGGCCAAAATGAATCTGTTGATACCCCAAACTGGAGTGGATAAACCGGTAATCCAGCCCAAAGACAAGGGCCAGTGCGTTTGCTATGATGAGAAGTAGGGCATAGTAATGAACCACATGGGCATCACCAACATCAAATGTGAAGCGTGCAAACAGTTCAAAGGTTAGAAAACCTACGATTGCCATGAAAAGGATCACAGGAACCAAGGAGACAAATGGGTCCATCCCTAGTTTTGTTACGGCCATCAAACAAGCGTAACCACCTAAAATAGCAAAAGAGCCGTGGGCGAAGTTGACGATCTCCATGACTCCGAAGATCATGGTAAGGCCGAACGTTATAAGAACATACAACGAAGAAAGAAATATCCCTGTAATTAACAGTTGAATAAAGAGTGTAGCATAATCCATCTCAGACCCTCTTGCAAAACTCACATTCCAAGATAGGCTTCCTTCACATGAGGCATCTGGCTCAGCTCTTGACCGGTACCTTCAAGGAAAATACGGCCATCTTCCAAGACATATCCCCGATTGGCAATCTGCAGGGCAAGATTTACGTTTTGCTCCACCAGAAAGAGGGGCACGCCTCCTTCGTGAATCTTTTCGATTGCCACAAAGAGATCCTGAACCAGGAAAGGCGCTAGCCCCAGAGACGGTTCATCCAGCATGAGTAAACGCGGATGGGCCATGAGCCCTCGGGCGATGACAAGCATTCGCTGTTCGCCACCTGACAGCGTTCCGGCCAGCTGCTTGAGTTTATTGCCTCTTTCAAGCTGCGGAAATAGGTCTAGAACTTCACCAAATGTCTTGTTCTTAGCCATCTTTGCTTCCGGCGAGTTTACGGCGAGTTCCAGATTTTCAAGCACCGTCATTTTTGGAAAAACAGATTTTCCTTCAGGAACATAGGAGAGCCCACGAGAAACGATGGCAGGGGTTTTTAACTTGTGAATGGCCTGGCCATCGAAAAATATCTCCCCCTTCCAGGGAGGGACTATGCCCATGATCGACCGAATAGTAGTGGTCTTCCCTGCGCCATTTCCTCCCAGCAACGCCAGAACCTCTCCTTCTGAAAGGTGGAATGTAATGTCATAAATAACCTGTATATTGCCGTACCCTACAGCGAGATTACGCACTTCCAGCACCGCTATCCCTCTTTCACTTTCCCCAGGTAACAGGCAATAACCTGTTCGTCATTAGCCACCTCTTCGGGATCGCCCTCAGAGATCTTTCTACCATGATCCAGGCAAATAACCCGATCGGCGGTCCCCATGATGACACGCATAATGTGCTCGCACCAAAAAACCGTAATATTCATATCATCCCGTATGCGAAGGATGAGATCTCGGAATTGTTGTAACTCGGATGGGGTGAGACCGGCCAGAATCTCATCAAGAAGCAGTAACTTGGGTTTGGTGGCAAGGCACCGGGCCAGTTCAAGCATTTTACATTGCAAATCGTTGAGTTGAGAGGCCAGATTCCAGGCGACTTCATCCAGGCCCACCAAAGCCAGTAATTCACGTGCCCTTTCAGTCCCCTGCTTATTATCCTTTCTTCCCGGAATTCCATAGAGGTAAGCAAGGGTAACGTTTTCCTCAACCGTTAAACTCCTGAAAGGTCGAGGTATCTGATGAGTTCGAGCAATCCCCAGATGACAGATGTCATGGGGGCTGAGTTTGTGAAAACTTTTGTCCTGAAATCGTATTTCACCACTCGTCAAAGGAAAAACCTTCGTAATCAGATTGAATAGCGTGGTCTTACCTGAACCATTGGGTCCGATAAGTCCGACGATCTCTTGTTCATGAATGGTCAGGCTGACATCCTGCAATGCTTTGAGCCCACCAAAGTGTTTGCTTACTTTATTGACGTAAAGCATTAGCTAAGCCTCATCCGCATGGCTCTCTTGTGGAAGGCGGAAAAACCACCTTCCACTGCACTAAACAGGCATGTCTATTTCTTATAGGCAGGCTGTGGAAAAATTAGGCTCTTGGTGGCAAATTCCTTAGGGTACACGACTTCAGGTACGCCTGACTGCATCTGCGGGCAAACCAAAGCACTTCCTTGGGACGTTCCATCCTCATTAAACTTCAGATCACCGATAACTGTCTTAATCGTTTTTGTCAGAAATGCTTCTCGTATCTTGTCCTTATCAAGGCCTCCGGCCAACTCAATTGCTTCCAGCATGGCCTGAGCCCCGGCATACCCGATGGCCGCCACCCAACTGGGATCTTCGCTATAGGCCTTTTTGAATTCTGCGATAAACTCTTTGTTTCCATAAGTATCAAGGCTGGAAGCCCAAACACTGGTCCCAACAATGCCCTGAATTTGACCCGGCTTAAACTTCTCAGCGAAAGATGGATATCCTGTCGCCGTTTGCACATAGATGAGTTTAAATTTATCGCTGACGCCCATCTCAAGTATGGTCCGAGTCACCAGCAGGTCATTGCGCACATGGGAAACAGTGCCGATAATGTCATAATTGGCGGCAATGACCTTGTTAATAGAGGCACTCACATCCTTACTGTCCGAAGGGTAGATGTCAACGATTTTGAAGTCCAGGCCCTCTTTTTGGGCCGTTTTGACCATGAATCCAGAGACGGCTTTGGCCCACAGGCCGTCCTCAGAGATAAGACCAACACTCGGCTTGCCTGGCATTGTCTTGACCGCATTGACAAACGCCTGACAGTATTGCGACGCGGTGGGGCCGACATTGAAGATCCATTTGTACCCTTGCGTCCAAATCTTGTTCGCATAGCCCGCATAGATCGCCATAGGAATCTTTGTCGTCTCTGCGATTTTCGCAACGGCAAAAGAGAGTGCGGAGCCATGTGCAGAGAAAAAAACATCTACACGGTCCTTATTGGCTAGACGCTGGAAGTCCCGGACCGCTGTGGACGGCTCACTCTTGTCATCATAAGAGATGAGCTTTATTGGGATCTTTTTATTGTATTGAGAAAGGAAAAGACCGCCCTTACTGTTAACTAGATCCACAGCCAGCTTTCGGCCCTTGAAAGATGGAATACTATCCTCGGCCATGTAACCGGATTCACTCACAGAGGTACCGATCTTGATCTCTTCTGGCGCCTTCTCAGCCCATGCGTCAAGAGGTGGCAGGAAGGCGATTCCGGTCCCAAAAAGAAACACGGAAAGCCCCGCTACAAACATTTGAATTAGCTTTTTTCCATTCATGATTTCTCCTCCCTATGTTTTTGTTCTATGTTTTAGTAAAAGACAACGGCTTTCCACCAACTAAAGGGAAGCATAGTCGGGCTTCCCTGTATAAATTGCGCTCGCTACGCAGGTAGTCCTTAATCAACGAAATCCTTAACCCTGCCCTCGGCCCTGCGTGTTTGATGGTCAAGTTCTTTTAATCAAAAAATTATTGTCTTAGCTTATCGAGGTTCTTTCAACGACTTCCCCCCGCTCGATAACGTAGATCTTGTCAGTGAGCATAAGCGCCCGCTTTAGGTCGGATTCGGCAACCAGCACGGAGAGCCCATCCTCAGCTTTTTGGAATTCATGAATCGCCTGTGCAAGTTTTCGAGAAAGCGCCGTGGAAATTCCTTCGAAAGGCTCATCCAGTAACAGAACTTTCTTACTGTTCACAAAACTTCGCGCGAGGGCTACCAGTTTTTGTTGGCCCCCACTTAACTGCATGGCTTTCCTGCCGGCCACCACCTTGACTTCAGGAAGCAACCCATAGATTGTGTCTAATCGCACCTCAACGGAGGGCAAGCCCAAGGCCTGAGCAGGGATTAAAAGATTTTCTTCGGCCGTGAGAGCACTGATCAGCCTCCGATCCTCTGGCAGGTATCCTATACCAAGCTTCGCCCGGTCATGAGGTGGTAAAGGTCCTAGATTATGACCATCAAGGCTGATCTTTCCCTCTGTCACGGACACAAGCCCCATGATGCTTCGCATGGTCGTCGTCTTGCCTGCGCCGTTTCGCCCCACCAGTGCAATGATGCTACCGGTTGGCACTTCCAGAGTTAAGCCCCGTAGTATGGTGAATGCGCTAATCTTGACAGTAATGTTTTTGACATCTAACATCGCTACTCATCACCCAATATGGCTTGCCTGACGTTGACGTCAGATAAGACCACATCCACCGTGCCATCGGCAACCACCCTTCCGTTATCAAAGGCCAATGCCCGCTCCGCATATCTTTCGATGATTTCTATGTCGTGCTCCACAAATACCGTTGTTACACCCACATCCTTGAGTGCGCTTAAGAGCGCGTCCATGACCGCAAATTTCTCTTTCAGGCTCACCCCGCTGGTGGGCTCATCCATCAGCAAGAGCTTGGGCTTCAAAATAAAAGACAGAGCCACATCAAGAAGTTTTCTTCCACCTTCGGGCAAGTTGCCGACCACCTGCCTGGCGTCGTCTTCAAAGCCGAACTGTTTGAGGACGCCAAGGGCCTCTTCTATCCAGGAATCTTCATTAAGATGGCTCCAAAAATCCCAACTCCTCCCTGACCGAGTAGCTACCGCAATGAGCATGTTTTCAAGAACTGTGAGGCCGGTGTAAAGCTGGGGTATCTGAAAAGACCTGGCGATCCCAAGGGCAATCACCTGTCTTGGGGAAAGCCCAGTGATATTTCTACCTTGGAAACGGATTTCACCGCTCGTTGGCTGTACATAGCCGGTGATCAGGTTGAGTAGCGTTGTCTTCCCTGACCCGTTTGCACCGACAATACCTACAACCTCTCCTTCGCTGATGCAGAGGTCAATGTCGTGGGCGGCCACGACCATCCCGAAATTCTTATGCAGGCTCACTGTTTCAAGGATAGCTGCTGCCATTGCATTCCCATCCTTTTGATGGCTTCAGTGAGGCTCCAAAGGCCTTGGGGTAAGAAGAATATGATCAGCAGTAATATGCCACCTAAGGTCATCTGCCAGGTATCGGGCGAAAACTTGAAGGCGTAATTCTTCACGAACTCGAACACAATCGATCCGAGAAATGGCGCAAAGACGCTTCCGGTGCCCCCCAAGACTGCAACGAATACAAAATCGGCGGAAACCGTCCAATAGGCGAGCTCTGGCGCCACATGCTCCACATTAAACGCGACCAGACCCCCTCCCAGTCCACCCAGGGCACCGGAGAAGACATAGGAAAAGTAGATTGCTCTCCCCACGGAGGCCCCCATGTATTCAACACGGATTTCATTGTCGCGCACTGCTTGCATCAAATATCCAAGCGGGGAAGTGATAAAACGCCAGCCGATATAAAGCACCCCAATCGTCAGGATCAGTGTGAGGTAGTAGTGGAAGATACGAAGGTTCTCTGCTGCCGGCTGGATCCCAAGAATCTTGACGGGCGGGATGGGCATTCCGTCCGTGCCCCCTGTCACGTCATAAAACTTAAAGAGTAATGTATATAAAATCATGGAAAATGCCAGGCTGAGCATGGCGAAAAATATCCCCCGGTATCGCTTTAGAAGGATGCCCGTGAGGGCAGCCAGCGCAGCCCCTGCTAGTACACAAAGAGCAATTAAGATCAGTGATTCCCTGATATTCCATCGGTTCATCGCAAAAGCTGCTGCGTAAGCCCCGGCCGCATAGTAAAGCCCATGCCCAAAGGAGAGGAGCCCGCCACGCAAAATTAGGGCCACCCCCAGCACGACCATTCCATGGGCTAAAGCTATAGTGAGTACGAAGATAATCCAGTTTGAAAGTAGAAACGGAGCAACAGCGAACAGGACTACGCCTATCATAATCGCCACCGAAGAACCGACCTTGAATCTCTTTAGCAATCTCATATTCGACGTACCTCTATCCCTCCGAAGAATCCCTGGGGACGAAAGATGAGCACGAAGACCATGAGCGCGTAAATGACAAAAAGCTCCAGCTCTGGATAGAGATGAACAGCTGCAGCCCTCGCAGTGCCCACAAGGAGGCAGCCAAGCGCGGCCCGCCCGCCACTGCCCCGTCCCCCAATGCCGCCCCCGGCAAAGGCCAATACAATGACCTCTATACCCATACCCGGTTCTACCGAGATCATAGGGGCTGTGAAAGCACCCCCTAGGGCCGCCAGAAATGACCCCAGAATAAAGGCGAAAGTATCGACTCTAGGGACATTAACGCCCATGGCGGAACTGATCTCCCGGTCGCCGATGACGGAGGTCACCTGTCTACCAAACTGGGTCCGGTTAACGACCAACCAGAGCAGGAGGCCGCAAAGAATCGCAATGCCTGTAAGCAGAAACGGATACCCTGCATAGGATATACCCACCAACCTCACCTGTCCCATAATAGTAAAGGGCTTATCGACAAAACGCGGCTCAATTCCCCACACCAACTTCATTACGTCTTCGAGGATGAGAAAAAGGGCAAATGTGGTCAGCAGAGGAATGACCTCCTCTTTCTGATAGGTGCGTTTTAAAAATACCCGTTCAATTGTAGGACCTAGTATGACGGCGACGAGAATGGAGGCAACGACCAGTATGGGGAAGCTCACCCAGGCGGGATATTGGCCACCTAAGAACCAGGCCGCCAGCCAGGCTCCCATGTAGGCACCGAGTGCAAAGATGCTTCCGTGCGCAACATTCAGGATCCGCAGAACACCAAAGATAAATGTGATGCCGACTGATATAAGAAATAGCCAAGAAGCGAACACAATCCCATCCAGCACGATAATGACAGCAGTGTCCATCTCGTTCCTCTTGATATGAGTCCGAAACGCTTGCTCACCAAGGAGTTGTTCGGACTTAGGAATCTAACCCAAGATCCGGTGAATCCAATGGCGTGTTAGCCTTTTGGCGATCATACGCCTTGCATTACTTCTTCTCAGGCCAACTTTCGATCCATTCGATCGCCTTGGTCCCGGGGGGATTGTTCACTTGAGCGGCAGGGTACACCCTAAACTGATCCAGTAATGGGTAACCGTATTTGGGATGGCGTTTGCCAGAGGTGATGCCCCACATGCTCTCGTGTATAGCCTGATGATTTTCCTGTATGAGTACCGGTCCTCGGGGGGTTCCATAGGCTAGGTTTTCCATCGCCAAAATGATTTCTTCGGTGCTTGGCCACTCGCCCCCCTTACCTTTGATCGCCTTTTCTATTCCAGCTTTCAGGCCATATATGGCTTGGGCCATGAAATGGCCTTGGTAGTCAGGACATACGCCGAACTTGTCCTTGTAACTCTCAATAAACTCCCGGTTCGGCTGGAACTTATCCGGATCAGGAAACTGGAGGTGGTAACCGCGGCCGGAGAACGCTACGCCTTTGGGCAAGATCTCCGCCTGGGACAGAAGCCCGGTAGTCACCACCACCAAGCTCTGTTTAAATAGGCCCCTCATCTCGGCAACTTTGATAAGGGAGGTCAGGCCAGCACCCCAGTTGACGGTATGGATTGCATCAGGCTTGAGTGCGAGCAGCTTTGACACTTCCGCCGAGTAATCTGTCGCGAGGAATTTGGTCCACAGCTCGCCGACCACCTTCACATCAGGTTTCAGCTTGAGGACGGCCTTTTTGAACATCTCCCAGGAATCGCGTCCATAGGCGTAATCGTAATTCAGCCCGGCAATGGTCTTGAGATCAGGTTTTACGTCGAGCACATAAAACGCGGCACCGACGTTTTCCGACACGCAGTGCGCCGACGTTCTGAAGACATACTTATATTTCCGCTGTTCGAACAAGCGGTAATTTGCAGTCACCTGAAAGATGGTAAGAGTCTTAAGCTCCTCTGCCAAGGGCGCTACCGCCAAAGATTTCGCACTCGATGTATAACCGATGACCACGTCCACTTTCTCATCCTGGACCAAGCGTCGAAACTCTTGAACCTTGTCAGCCGTAGACCCCATTTCGTCGACAAAGATTCCTTCAAGCTTGACGCCGTCTATCCCTCCCGCCGTATTGATCTGCTCAATGAGGAGTTTGGCAGCGTTGACGGCGCTAGCATCGTGAGGGGCTCCGGCGCCCGAGAGATTCTGTACGATCGCGATCTTCAACTGTGCAGGTTTGGCGGCAGCCAGCGCTGACGAAGGCGCGGCCAGCAACCCAGCGGCCAGGATCACAAAAAAAACTTGGATAACTGCCAACTTTGGCAAACATCTACGTTCTTTCATTTTTCCCCTCCTATTCTCTAAAATTATTCCTAAATCCATTCCGGCATTCAGTGAAGTGGCTTCTTACTAACTAATCAAAGCAACAAAGGCAAAGCTGGAATGGGGCCCGCGAAGGTTTCCTTAACAGCCAACATCCCCAATGTGATCCACGGTCAAACCGACTCATCGGCTCGATTTAGGCTGCCTTTTCAAGGAGTTCTAGATCAATATTCCTCTGAGACAGCCATTTAGGCATTAAGTCCTTCTCCACCCGTTCGTTCACTTTCGGTGCTGCATCTCTCAGGTGATCGGCCAGCGATCGGCTGACGTTGAGGCCACCCGTAGCACCGTCAAAAATAATGACCTTGTCTGTATTCGTGGTTCGGTATGTGAATTCCATAGCGGAATCCAGGTTTTCGGCCAGAAGGGCGTGTTTCATATAGTTCAGATTCATGGGATCACGATTGAAGTGCTCAGCTTGTTGCCGGCCTACCATGATGGTAGGTGTTTGTTCTGCAAAGAAGGTGGCAGGGTAGCCTGTCCAGGCATAATTGTGAACGACCGCCCTGATAGCTGGGTTAACGGGTGGAATGTCTGGAATCAATCGCCGGCCCTTGTCATCATAGAATGTCTCCGTATACCATGTGTATGGTGGCAGAGGATTTTCCAGATCAAAGAGGTCGATGTTGGCACAAACCATGTTTGCATATATTACACCTCCAGCGAACACATACGGAACTGGGCAGGGGAAATCAAGAATGACAATACACTCATCGATTTCGCCGAACAGTGAGATGAGCTTACCATAATACTTCATACCCCCCACGGTGGTCCTGTTGTTAATGGCATAGAGATCGTTGTCCGCATCGATCATTACAACCCCCGCAGGAGACATGATCATGAAAATCGAGAATCCATATTTGCTTTGCACGAAATCGGATTCGAAAATAGCACGGGCTACAAAATTTGCTGCCCTGGGGCCTAGGTTCATGTGATAGGTTGATCGGGTTTCCGCTCTGGCATAGCTCATACCAAAAGGCTTTACAGCACGATCCACCTGGCGGTGAAAGTGGACCTCCCTAACATCGCTGTTATGTGCATGAATGATGACATCCGCATCATATGCCTTGCGAATCCCATACAGGGTCCCTAACTTGGTCTCAATAGAAATGCCTGCGTCAACGGGGGCGATTCCCAAGGCCTTTCCTTTGAAGTACTCGTCCAGCCCATGGGCCCTGATATACTCCTCTGTTTCTCGAAAACGCATCCCCAGGCCGGCCCGGAGCCGCACCTCCTTCGCTGGGGTCCTACGTTCCACCACGTCTTTGATCGTGCGAAGCATCTCCGCATAAGGTTTGCCTCCAAGAAATGTAAATCCATGGTGCGATGCCAGGATGTTGACCTTGTGGCCTGGCTTGATCTTGGAAAAGTCCACCTTGGCGAGCGCAGCCTCGGTCTGTTCGCGGATAATACCTTCTCCTTTGCCGTCGGGATAGATGACGGGGGGCATATCCGGAACGAGTTCCTTCAGGGAGACACTGGTCATCCCTTCCAATTCGGCTCCTCGTCTGGTGATATATTTAGGGTCTACCCCATACTGGGACTTGCGCGGTAGGGCAGGGGGGATTGTCTCTGGATACATGATAGCTCCTCCAGGTTTAGAGGTGATTTTCATTTAAGACTTTAACGGTGCATCCGCAATGCGATCCAGGAGCTTACGGTCGTCCTCAAAGTGAAATACTGGGTAACTTTCCTTGACCGCTGAAGATACTTCCCAGGCGGTCGTTGTCCGACCGTACCATTGCCAGCTTTGTCTTGGTCGCTCATAACTCAGACCTGTGGCCTCCAGAAATCGCTGGATTGGCTGGTTACATTCGATGCCGCACCCGGCTCCGATACCCGTCGCAAGGACTACGGCATCTGGTGTCTTGGCGCCCCCCAGTATGGCTGCCGCCAACTCTTCTGCCTTGCTGCCCGAACAGTAACAAACACCTTGTTTTGGATGGAATCGGGCCTTTCTGCACAAGGCCTCAATCTCCTTATAATCAAACTGGGAGACATCTGTTCCCAATACATAAGGCTCCCGCGGGAGCATTTCAATGGCATGCTCTGGACAGCGTTGTTCGCAGTTCCAGCATCCCACACATTTGTTGTCTATGTGAACTTGGACCTCTTTACCTTCCTTTTTGACCTTTACAGCATAAACAGGACAAACCATTTGACAGGTCTTGCAGCCGTCACAAAGCTCCATATTCACCTTGGCACGAACATTGACAACTTTCATCTTCCCCCCTTTCTGCAAAAGCTTATATGCTGTCTTATGCTCTAAATTCTTCCGTCAGAAAAGACCTTGCCCTTTCCATTGAAAACGGTAATCTCCAGGTAGTTAGTGTTGACGCATGCCCTCCGAGATCTGTTCCGCTGTCTTCTTGACCATAGAGATGAATGTGGAAATGTCTTTGTCAAAACGTTCCTTTGGGACTGATATGCTAATAGCGGCCACCACTTTACCTTGTGAATCACGTACCGGCGCTGCTGCACATTTTAATCCTTCCTCAATCTCTTCGTTATCGACTGCATAGCGTTGCTCCCGGATTCTAGTCAATTCTGTCTTTAGGGCAGTCAGGTCTGTAATAGTGTTATCAGTAAAGCGCTGCAGGCCCGTTTCCCTGATGATTTTTTCCAGGGTCTCTTCTGAAAGGGAAGCCAAGAGTACTTTGCCTAGTCCTGAGCAGTGGGCTGGAAGTTTTGTACCAATACGGGTGATGACACGGATGGTCTTTTTCCCTTCAATCTTATCTAAATAGAGTACCTCTCCATGGTTCAGAACAGCTAAATGGACTGTCTCACCGCATTGTTCGTTTAATTTTGCTAGGAATGGCCTTGTGATTCTCCTAATTGTAGAATGAGGTTCTGCTAGTAATCCAAGAGAATAAAGCCTTAATCCCAATTTATACCTTAGTGTATCTGGATCTTTTTCCAAATAATCAGCATCTTGCAGATTCTTAAGAATACGAAATATTGAGGCCTTGTTAAAACCTAATAGATCGTGAATCTCCGTAACTGAGAGTTCTTTTCCCTTTTCATCGAAAAGTTCCACGATCTTAAAGGCCTTATCCAGGACCTTGATCTTATATTTCCCCTTTTCCATATTTTTCACATTGTGAAACTGCAATTTTATTTTCTATTCCTGCCATCATATTGTCAAGAAAAAAAATGAAAATCATCAATAAGGCTGAATGACTAAGAGGGGATAGAGCCAATTATGATGCGACATTCTTTTCAGCGGTTCTGGAGACTTGGTAATCCAAATGAAGTTGAGGAAATAGGAAGTAACTCAGGGGGTATGGATCCCTATAGGAAATCTGACACTGAAGACGCTTCCCCCGGAAGCGAGGCAACCGGATCTTTCCTTGATAAATCGGCATTCACTGATTATGCCCGGACATATATCGCTATCCTTTGGAATGAATTTGCACCGTGTGCTATTAAAATCCACTGTGAAACCGTATCTTTCTGAAAAGGTCTTTATCCTGAGCAGGTCGGCGCCCGATCCCCCGGCATTGAAATCATATGGCCTCTTGGAGGAATATAGATCTGTATCCTGGGTATGAAAAAATCCTCCGAAGATCATTTTCTGATTTTCGGCGGTGATTCCTATACCATAATCACGGAAAGCTATCCGTACCTCATTATCCGAACGTCCGGCATTGATCTCTACCCTCCCCTCATCAGGCGTGTTCTCTAGTGCATTCTTCAAAAGGCCCCGGAATACCTTTCTTAGGGTATTCACGTCCATATTGAGGATTATCCCCTTTTCAAGGTCTTTGACAATTTCAAGATTCCTTCCCTCCATAGAAATTACCGCTTCATTGCATATATCATCCAGCGGCTCATCGACCTTGATATCTTCCATGCGGGCTTCCTCAAGCGTAAACAGGGATTCTAGGCGGTTGGAAATGAGTTCTAGGATTTCTGAGCCCTTCTCATGGTCTTCTTCCCCTAACTCCTCCACAAAATCTGCAGCATCACTAATAATGTTGATTATCCTTTCCTTTTCATCCACCGATCTTTGATTGACGATGTCATCAATCTTGAACTGCAGCTCCAGCAATCGCTCCAGATTGCGCTGGCCCCTCTTAATGGTCTTATCCAGCCCTGACAGGTTCGCCTTCTGGAGTTCATTTGAGACTCTTGAAAGTACGCCCGAGATCATTGCCAGCGGGGTTTTTAATTCATGGGACAGGTGGTTGATAATCCTTTCCTTGGCCTTGTCCAAGACCTTGAGCTCCTGGTAGGTTTCCTCTAGTTCTTCATGAATCCTGGCATTTTCTATTGCACCCCCTGTTTGTGCGCCAAGGATTTCAAGGATCCTCAAGTCCCTTGAGGTAAATTCCCCTGTCCTCTTATTGATTACCTCTATTACCCCCAGGATCCTCCCCTGGAATTTTATGGGGACACAGATCATGGAACGGGTGCGAAAACCGCTCCGTTTGTCATAGGAGGGGTCCCATCTGGGGTCCTTATTCACATCATTGATTACGAGCGACTCTCCTGTCTGGGCCACATGGCCTCCTATACCCGAACCGAGAGGCAGTCTAACCTCTTCTTGAAAGAATTGGGATCCTTCGCCTCTCGACACCTCCCAATAGAGTTCCTCCCTCTCAGGGTCCAGGAGCATGACAGCCGTGACTTCAGGGTTTAGTATCCCTTCTGAAAGGCTCATAACCTTGTCAAGCAAGGTCTTGGTTTTAAGGTTGGAAGAGATGGTTACGCTTGCCTGAAATAGGGTATCGACGATAGAGGCAAACTGGAGGTCTTCCTCAAGTTCTTTCGCCAAGAAACCCAAGGTGTTTTCCTCAACCGATCCAGAAGGCTCAATGAAAATCAGTTTCCCTCCAGCGACAGTAATAGCCTTCATATCACCGTAAGGTTCCAAGATGCCCCTCAGGGTGCTCTCATCTCCATACTCGATTACCTCATTCAGGGTCCCGTCGTTGCCATGGTGATACCCGTACAAGAGGTCTCCATATCTGAAAAAGACCCCGGAGCTCCCTGAAAAACGTATGATAGCCCTGAGTTTCTGTCCTATACGGATAAGAGAAAAGTAGTTTTCCATTAACGCTGCATAAGAATCCTTGGTCTTTATTAGAAATCACCTGCCCATTATTTTCTTGCCTTTTTTGCCTTTTTCTCAAGGTCTTCCACCAGGTCCATCCCCTTTTGCAGTAAAGACTTTCCCTTTTTGACAGCATTTTCTGCGTGCCCTTTTGCCTCGCCCACGGTGCTCTTAACGTTCTTACTGAATTCGGCCGGGGCCTTGAAGTAATAATAGCCCCCGACGCCAACCAGGATGAGTCCCATAATCAGTGCAAACTTCAGCAGTTTCTTGAAGACAAAGTAGGCGACAATTAGTGTTAATGCACCAATTATTATTGCTGATACGGGATGAGTAGAGACGTAATTGAAAAAATCATCCACGATGGGACCTCCAATTGGGTCGACCGGTAGGGGATAGTTCCACTCCCCTTGAAGGATGGCGCTGAGAAACCTGCTTATCCTCAAGACCTTCCTATGCCATAAAGACTATGGAAAGACAATCCAAAATTTCTTTGAAGATGCATAGCGATCTGAAGAATCATTAATAACTCTCAATTGAACTACGCAAAGCAAATTGTCAACCCACCTCACCGTTTCAATACCGATATATCCTTGACAAAACAAGGATTTGAAGGTAGTCGATTGTAAAATACCTAGAACCGATACTCGATTCCCAGCAGAGTTTTTTCGCACAGGAAATCTCAGGGGATGAAGATGTTGTTTTCTCATCAACAAGATGATGAACCAAAATCAGAGAGGAGTTTGCAATGAAACGCGTTGACTACATGGCAGTCGCCCAGAAGGCAGTGGCCAAGATAAAAGAAGGGGCATTTCTCACCGTGAAATCAGGTGAGACCATCAATGTCATGACCATTGGCTGGGCCACTATAGGCTATGTCTGGAGAAAACCCATTATGATGGTAGCCGTGCGCCTCTCCCGGCACACCTTCAATATCATTGAAACGGCTGAAGATTTTACCGTTTCGATTCCCTCATCTGACATGAGCAAGGAAATTATGTTCTGCGGAACAAAGTCTGGGCGTGACCACGACAAATTCAAGGAGTGTAATCTTCAGGTTTCGGAAAGCCAGGAAGTTGTGACACCAATCATCCAAGTGCCAGGGCTCCACTACGAATGCAAGATCGTATATAAATCTGCTATGGATCCTGCATACCTAAACGAAGGATATAATACCGCTCTCTACCCGGAGAAGGATTACCACACATTATATTTTGGTGAAATAGTAGATTGTTATGAAATCGATTGATGCCCTGAAACAAAATGAATACTAACGTTGCTGAAAAAGCAGTTGCAACAACCTCGAAATACATGTCCCTGAAGGTTATGAGGGTGGGGAGAGGAATCCCCCGGAAGCAACAAAGGTAGACTGCGGTAATGTGCATGTTTATGCTACGTGGGGATGAAACAGCAGGAGGAATATAAGGTGCCAAACCACAGGATCGCTGTCTTGGGTATAGGGGCGACGGGTGCGGTCCTGGCTGCGGCCCTACTTGACAAGAACCCGCAAACCATTCTCGTTGATCCTGCACCCGGAATGAGGGAAGCCCTTAAAAGGGATGGAATCAACGTCTCAGGGGCGATTTCATATTCAGTGCCGGTAAAATTCTTCCATGATCGAATTTCGGATATAAAGAAATACGACCCTGATCTCGTTTTTGTCTCCACCAAGACATTTCATCTTCCAAGGGTCTTGGATGACCTGGAAGATATCTTCAAAGCTGGAATAAAGATTATAAGTACCCATAACGGGTTAGGCACTGAGGACCTCATTGCGGAAAGGTTTGGCCCTGATTCTGCATTTCGCGTGAGCTTGAACTATGGCGTGGCCTTAAAGGGGCCAGGTAAGGTCGAGGCGGCCTTTTTTAATCGGCCGAATCATCTAGGGGTCATCATCCCGGAAAACCGTCAGCTTGGAGAAGAAATAGCAGATATGCTCACGCAGGGTGGCCTGGACACGGAGTTCGTCGAGGATATCAAGCTATTTGTCTGGAAGAAGATGGTTATGAAATGCACCATGGCATCAATATGTGCCGTGACGGATAAGACCATTAAAGAGGCCTTGGATTTCCCACCAGCACGTGAAATCGCAAATGGTTGTTTCGAGGAAGTTCTCACCGTGGCTAAGGCAAAAGGATACGACCTTGGAGAGGATTATCTCCGGCAGGCTTTGAAATATTTGGAGAAAGTAGGTGCCCATAAAGATTCAATGTGCTTTGATATAGCCAACAAGACACCTACGGAAATCGATTTTCTGGGAGGGAAAGTCGTGGAGTATGGACGAGAAACGGGTGTCCCCACGCCTTTTTATACGACCATGACAAACCTGGTGAAATCGCTCGAAGATAATTACTTGCAAAAATAGCCGTTTTCAAATTGCTGATACCGTGAATTCCGGTAGCCTCATCAGTAATGGGGGGATAGCTACAAGATCATGCATTTGTCAGGGAGGTCGTCTGAAAAGCGGCTCAATACAGTCGGACCTTGATTGGAAATCAGTTCTCATGTAGATTGGCAGCTCATAGAGTTAAGTGCGATGTTTTTCTTTATAGGCGGTATACAGCCAAAGACAGTGAAGCTGGATGATAACCCCAGGATGTGCCCTTCGTGCGGGCTCTATCAGGCACGTCTCCAGAGGGTGGACCATTACATCTCTATCTTCTTCATACCCATTATTCCCGTGAAGAAGGGAATCCCCTTTTTCCAGTGCCAGAGTTGCGGCGCCATGTCCAGGGACTCAGGGGAGCCGTGGACTGGTTCCACAACAAGGCCCGGTGATTTGTGCCCCAAGTGCGGAATGCCCTTTGAGAAGGCCTTCCGCTACTGCCCCTATTGCGGAAGCCCAGTTTAGTCGAACCCCCTAATACAGGCCCCTAGGGATCACGCCCATGGCCTTGACCCGGAAGGGTCTCGATCATATAATTATTGAGTTATAATCTTGCGGCAGGAAAGGAGCTTGAAGATGAAAAACAAGGTGACTGTGGTAGGGGCTGGCAACGTGGGGGCCACGGCAGCTATGCGTCTGGCAGAGAAGGAACTGGCCGATGTGGTGTTGGTGGATATCATTGAAGGTGTGCCTGCTGGGAAGGCACTCGACCTGACAGAAGCAGCGCCCATAGAAAAACATGATGCGAGGATCACAGGGGCCACCGGGGACTATGGCGAAGCCAGAGACTCAGATATCGTCATCATCACTGCCGGGATCCCCCGTAAGCCCGGGATGAGTCGGGATGATCTCCTGGCGACCAATATGGGCATTATGCGAGATGTCACAAAGGAGGTAGCGGTCGCGGCCCCCAATTCCATCCTGATTATTGTGAGCAATCCTCTAGATGCCATGTGTCACGTGGCATATGAGACGAGCGGATTTCCAAAGAACCGGGTCATTGGCATGGCTGGAGTCCTGGACTCGGCCCGCTTTCGCGCCTTTATTGCCATGGAGCTGAACGTCTCAGTGGAAAACACCCACGCCTTTGTCCTGGGCGGTCATGGGGATACCATGGTTCCACTCCCACGCTATTCCACTGTGGCAGGGATTCCCATTACAGAGCTGATGCCACCGGACAGAATAGAGGCACTGGTAGAAAGGACAAGAAACGGAGGCGCTGAAATAGTGGGCCTCTTAAAGACAGGTAGCGCCTATTACGCCCCTTCTTCAGCGGCAGTTGAGATGGCCGAGGCCATCCTAAAGGACAAGAAAAAGATCCTCCCCTGCGCAGCATTGTTGGAGGGTGAATACGGCATCCACGATCTCTTTATCGGTGTTCCGGTAAAGCTAGGAGAAAGTGGCGTGGAGGAAATAATTGAGATTACGCTGACGGTAGACGAGCAGGACGCGCTCGGCCGTTCCGCGGATGCGGTGCGGAATTTGGTAAGGGACATCAGACGGCTTAGTTAACCCCGATGTTGCAAGAAACCGTGATGCCTTGACGAAATGGCCTGTTAGCCCAGCATGAAATGAAAACTGGATGATACTTGAGAAACTTGCCTTTGGTGAGACCCTGAGTTTCTTGCGACCACTCAACTAGGGGCCCATATTGGATGAGACTGCCATCCTATCCCATCTTGAGGCATTGGCTCAGGGCCTTGAAATAAAGGTCCGTTATGAGAATCTGGAGAGTGAGACGTCCTTTCCCTCGGGCGGTCTTTGTCGCTTAGGGAATCAGCAGGTTATCTTCGTGAATGAGAGGGCGCCGGTGAGAGAGAAAATCCAGACCCTGGCCAAGGCCTTGATGCGGTTCGACCTTAACCGGGTTTACATCAAGCCGGCCCTTCGGGATCTCCTGGAAAAGGGCAAGGACGCAGGGGATTAGATCTTCATAATATCAACATCCTCTTTGGCCTTTTCTTCCCCCTCCTCTTAGCCCTGAAGGAAGTCCGTTTGTATAGCTCGAGATACTTGGCTAGACAAAGCTTCATATCTTTTCTTTCACAGACCTCCTGAATACCTCTGATGTCGTGATAATAATCGAGATTGTGGTAGATCTCTTTGGATATCTGGTGTAGATGGTGAGATCGAACCACCCTTTCGTCCACCTCAAAGCCCCTGGATTTCATGACCCGAGGCCCTGCGAATATTACCAGCGCACCTGGTTCGGCAATTATGATATCTCCGAGGGCCGCATAACTGGCGATTGCCCCCCCTGTGGAAGGATCAGCAAGGATGGATATATATGGAAGCCCATGCCTTTTCAGCCGATTCACAGACTCGATAGTCTTAACCATCTGCATGAGAGCCGATATCCCTTCATAGAGCCTTGCACCGCCTGAGCAGCAGAGGCTAATAAAGGGCAGATTCTCCTGAATCGAAAGATCCACCGCCCTTCTGAACTTTTCGCCAAATACCACACCCATGGAACCCCCGCAATAGTAAAAGGCCCCGATCGCCATGACCACATCAAAGCCGTATATTTGCGCCCTTCCGAGGACGAGGGATTCCTTGAAATGGGAGCGTCCCTCCTGCCTGGCCAGGAAATCTCGATAGTAATCGGTGATGGCATCGTCTTCCAGGAGCTGGTCTACGGTCAGGTTGCGGTAAAGCTCATGAAAAGTCCCGGTGTCTGCCAGACAGTCGACCCAACCGGTAGCCCCAAGGGTGTAAGAGTATCCACACTCGGGACAGACATTGAAGTTGTCAAGCAGAGATTTGAGTGAGATCAGTTTTCCGCATCCTTCACGTTTTTCGTCGTCCCCTTGTCCCGCACCGCAATGGACAAATTCAATGTCAGTCTCTACCTCTCGGGGATTTCCGTAGTCGTCGGCCACCTCTGTCAGGCTTGAGTAGTTGACTATGTGGATATTCGGTGGGGGCTTGCGAAAGGCATTTTTGATGGGCTTTTCTATATAACGCCTGATATCATAGAGCCTTCCGGTTTTCTTGGAGACCCCGTACTGCTTGGCCCTGATCTCTCTCTTCTTAATTAATTTGTCAATGCTTGAACGAGAGAGATCCTTGATCGCCTTGGCAAGGAAGTGACCGATATTCTCCGCGGTCTCTTGGATGCCGCTGACGTCCTGTGGTGAAGGTACAATTCGATCTATTACCCCCAGAACCTTAAGGTCCTTGGCAGTGGGCTTGAGAATGGTAAGGGCATCCTGGATGCGAGTCGGGTCTCTGAAGACTATAGATGCCATGCTCTCAGGGGGAGCGGTTGCATAAAGGGCATCCTCCATCTGGCCCCTTATGTCCGTTACCTGAATGGCCAGGGCCCCCCCGCTTCCCCCTTCCCCGAGGATCAGGGAGATGGTCCGTAAGGGTAGGGTCAGAAACTCCCGGATCAGGTGGGCGATAAAAAAGGCCTGAAAACGTTCTGCAGAGTACATGGAGATGTCGGCCCCGTAGGTGTCGATTATGGAGAATATAAAGGTGTTTTCCCGATCTAAGGCACGCGCCCTTTTCAACACCGTCAGGATGTAGGAGTGATCGTCAGAGGTAAGCATTCCGTAATTGAGTTTCTTGAGATCTTCCTTGCTCTGAAGGTCCTCTGGCTTAGGCTTTTGCTGGGCAATCACGAAAAGCTGTTTTTCTTCAAAATGGCAGGAGCCGGTTAATAGGGACCCTTGAGGGGCTGGAAAGGGCTCGAAACCTGAAAACAGCTTATTAATCACATCCGAGGCCCTGGGCCGGAATGGATGCCTGGTTCTCCTCTTAAAGATCTCGACAAGGTCTAATTTGGCCATGATGTGTATCCTCTTGGGGCCTGCTTAGCAATCAAGGTCTAAGACAGTAGCTTATGAAACGCAGAATCAGATATTGGAACTAATCAAAACTCATTAACATTCCCTCGAAAAATTATCAATTGCTTCCCGCAAAGTCCAGCCCGGGTCTCCCGGAAGGGGTGGTGGCAGGTTATACTGATTTGATGCTCTCTTTGCGGCGGCTAGGAGAAGATATGGTCAGCCTTTTGGTCTGGACCTCTCAAAGTAGTCTTTGAGGATCTTCGCGTGATCAAATGCCAGTGGTTCGGGAAGCGAGTTGCGGAAAAAGACTCCCACTTCTTGTGCATCGTCAGACGCCCTGGGTTTTCCCGCAGCCCTAGCCACAAAGACCACGGAGATAGTATGGTGTCTGGGGTCTCTATCGGGATCTGAATAGGCGCCTAGTTGATAGAGAAGCTTTACTTCCAGCGAGGTCTCTTCCTCTGCCTCCCTGATGGCAGCTGATTCCAGGCTCTCACCGTAATCAACAAATCCCCCAGGAAGTGCCCATCCTGTTGGAGGATTTTTTCTTCTTATCAGCAAGATGCCGGTATCTTCACTCGGGGCCTGTTTCTGTTGAGTGGTTGGGTCTATTTCGATGATGATATCGACCGTGGGAAAGGGGTTCCGATATTTCTCCACCATCTTCCCACAGTGGGGACAGGAGATGTGATCTTTCATAGGGCGTGTTTGTCCTTTAAGATCTCATTCCTCACATAGAGTACCCTTTGGATGGCCGTAAGATTTGACAATACTGCAAGGAGCAAAATAGTTATCTTAATAAGGGAAGGGCCGATAATTGGAATTGGGGCGACCAGCGATCCGATGATAAGTAGAGTGACCCTTTCGGGCCTCTGCATCCAACCCACCTTACAATCAATACCTAACCCCTCGGCCCTAGCCCTGGTGTAACTAACCATGAATGACCCTGAAATTGTAAATATTATCAAGAGGACGACCCAAGGGCTTTGGTGCTTGTCTGAAAAGTACCATGCAAGCCCAAGGAAAATGAAGACCTCGCCGAACCTGTCCAGGGTACTATCAAAGAAGGCCCCAAACTGTGAGCCCTTCCCCGTTTGCCTTGCAATCTGTCCATCAAGGACATCGCAGGTGCCAGCCAATACCACGATCCATCCTGCCCAGAAAAAGGCCCCGATACCGTAAGTGACCCCCGCCAATATGCTAAAGATAAGCCCGGCCAAAGACAAGATGTTGGGATGGACACTCAATCGTGCCAAAAGGTTACCAACGGGCTCTACAATTCGCAGGTATCTTTCCCTGTTCTTATCGCTTAGAAAGGTGAACCCAGCCATTCATAGCCTCTTTTTCCATTTACCGTCTGAGCCATAAGCTGTATCAGTGCCGCACATCCTAGCAGAGGTGTAACCTTTTGTCAAAAGGGAAAGCCCCATTACGCCGGTTGCCAAGCACTAAACCGTTACATTTCCTCTATGTCCTCGATGTTTCAATCAACGTCTTCATTCTCTTAAGGACCTCTTCTTTGTTTACATAAGATTCAATCCTAAGTGCCCTTTCTTCTCTCCCCCGCCTGTCAACAAAAATAATCGTGGGGACACCTCGGACCTCGTAACGCCTTTGAAGCTCCTCCTGGGAGGGATGGCGTTTTGTCAGGTCAACCCTGACAGCAACAAAATCTCGGCTCAGCCGTATTACTGCAGGATCTGTAAATACTTTTTTATCCAATGCCTTACAGGGGGTGCACCAATCTGCGTAGAATTCGAGGATAACGGGCCTCTTTTGTTCGGCAGCCTCTGCGAGGACTGCCTCATTATACGGGACCCAGTTAACTGTCTGGCCTGCCGGGGGCTTGACCGCGAAAAGGATGATGGCCCCGGCGATCAGGAGTACTCCCAATATCTTTTTGACATATTGAAAAATGCCTATGGCCCTGCTGTTCCTGTCGAGCCACCCAAGGTGAAGCCCTGCACCCATAAGCACTGCCGCGAGAATTGCGGATTTTCCTGTGGGGCCTGGAACCAGGGGTTGAATCAGATATCCTGCCATGCCGACAAGGACCCATCCCAAAAGCTTCCTAATCCACACCATCCATTCCCCTGATACGGGCAGCCTTTCCAATGCCCCCGAGAAGATTGCCAAAATTGAAAGGGGGAGACCCAGGCCAATGCTCAAGACAAAGAAATAGATGAAACCCAAGAATAAGTCGCCTTTCTGTCCAACGTATGTCAGCAGGCCCAGTATAAAAGGCCCTATACAAGGTGCCGCCACAATACCCAAGGTCAGGCCCATGAAAAAGGCCCCAAAATACCCACCAAAGTCCGTGGAGGCGATCCTCGTGAGACCTGACGGGATGCGGAATTCCCAAAGGCCGAAAAAGCTCAGAGCCAAAGATACCAGGATTCCTGCCACAACCATCAGAACGATCGGGCTCTGGAGGGCAGAACCCAGTAAACCACCGGAAAGGGATGCTGCCAGGCCTAGTATTGAATTGGTAAGGGCCAGACCCGAGATATAAAGGAGCCCATGGATAATGGTCTTTGCAAAAACCTTTTCCCCCCTTCCCCCAAAATAGGATACGGTGATGGGGATGAGGGGGTAGATACACGGCGTGAGATTAAGGGCCAGTCCACCAAGGAAGATGCCTAGAAGGGTCAGCCAGAGACCGGCACCCATTCTCCAGCCTGGGAACGGTCCCTGTGGGGCATAATCTCTCTCCTTTGAATTGGACATCGTCTGGTCCTGGGCTTTGGCATAGCTTTCCCGAGGGGTTACCAGCAAAGAAATTGAGACCGGTATGCTTTGGGGCGGCAAACAGTAGCCCAATGAACAAGGCTGATACGAGAGCCTACCTTCTATTGAATATCTGCCTGGCGTGGCCTCAGGGTTCACAGTCAACTCGGCCTGCACAAGGAATTGCTTGGAAAAGACCTCTACCGGTTCATGGGTGTATTCGAACTTCTTTTTTTCAGGGGGTGGGAAACGGATATTCTCTACCTTGAGTCCAGGGCGGCCATAAAAGGATAGTATGGTTGGGATTAGGCCATCTTTTCCGGCCTTTGTCCCGTGGATATACCAGGGGGGAGAGAGACTGATCTTCAAGACGATTGGATAGGCGCCGCCGGCTGGATAGCGCTCAAGTGAGTGTACGACATCCACCTTGGCGAGCGGTGCTTGGGGGGATTCCCCCCAAGAGTGCAGCGGGCCTCCTAATATACTTGCTAGAACAAAAAGGCATGCCCCCAAGGAGTACCTTACCAAAAATCTGGAAGAGAAAAACATAGGCCTCTCTTTTCCTTGAAGGACCTTCAGACAGCCTCTGTCTTACAGGCTTGTTCTCTTTACGGGACGATTGCTTATGCCCAAGGAGAAAGGCGCCATTACCTTCCGAGCCAGGACCTACGTCCGATTCGACAAGAGAGTAAGGTCCAACCTGGGGGGACCTTATACCATCAAGATATTGGGATCA